>DATEEG010000225.1:0-12131 GCA_035281305.1 Acidimicrobiia bacterium
GTTGTCGTAGTCGGCGAGGCGGGCAGGAATGGTCTCGCAGATCGTCGCCACGTCCGCCCGCCACCCCGGCGGCAGTTCGGCTGCCACTCCCCCCGGCCGTATGTAGTTGTGGTTGAGGCGAAGTCCGGTGACCTTCTCGAAGAACGCCAGGATCTGCTCACGCTCCCGGAACCCGTAGGTAAAGATCGACAATGCCCCGATGTCCATCCCGTTGGTAGCCATTGCCACGAGGTGCGAAGAGATGCGATTGAGCTCGGTCATCAGGATTCGAATGGCCTGACCCCGCGGGGGAACCTCGACGCCGAGAAGCCGCTCTACAGCCAGCGAGAAGGCGAGTTCGTTGTGGAGGGGAGCCAGATAGTCCATCCGGGTGACGTTCGTCGGCCCCTGCATGAACGTGAGGCCCTCGGCCGTCTTCTCCATCCCGGTATGGAGGTATCCGATGATCGGCTTGGTCCGCCGAATCATCTCCCCTTCTAGTTCGATCTGAAGCCGGAGGACGCCGTGCGTGGAGGGATGCTGGGGGCCCATGTTGACGATCATTCGCTCATCGTCGGGCAGCTCCTCGTCGAAGGTGTAGTCATCCTCGACCACGACGCCGCGCTGTTCGTTCAGCCTGAGGGCGCCCTCTTCCTCACGCATTTCCTGGGCGCCTTCATCGGTCGAAGAGATATCCCACAGCTCGACCTCGTCCGGCTCTTCGGTGCCGGAGATCCAGAGGTCGAGATCCTCCCGCATCGTCTCGCGGTCCTTCTGGACTGAATCCTTCTGGCCTGAATCCTTGGCCGCTCTTTCGTCGGTTTCGCTCGTAGTCATCAGGTCACCTTGTGCGAGGCCTTGAACTGGACCGGAACGGCTCCCACCTCGAAGTCCTTCCGGAGGGGATATCCCTCCCAGTCGTCGGGCATCAGGATTCGGGTCAGGTCGGGGTGATCAGAGAACTCGATACCGAAGAGGTCGTAGACCTCCCGTTCCGGAAAATTGGCGCCCGGCCACACCGGGACCAGCGAAGGCACCGATGGATCGTCGCCCGGAGCCGAGACGATCACCCTGAGCCGGGCCAGATGCTGCATCGAAAGCAGGTTGACGACAACATCGAAGCGGAGGTCGTGTCGATCGAGCCAGTCGACGGCGGTCACGTCGGCGAGGACCTCGAAACCTGCCTCGCGAGCGGCAGTTCCAAACGACCGCAGCTCCGCCCGGGGAACGGTGACCACATCCTGGCCGTGGGAGATCGACCAGACCGCGTTCTCGAATGGCTCGATGAGGCCTTTCAGCACCGGGTTCGTAGGAAGCAGTCGCACCTCTTCCCCGGCGACCGCACCTTCGGCCGCGTTGGCGTCTGGCGTTTGGCCGGCGTCTTCCGTCATGCCGTCCCCGCCATGATGTTGGCGTGCAGCGTGAGAATCCCGTGCATGAGGCTCTGGGGACCGGGAGGGCAACCCGGCACGTAGATGTCGACCGGGACCACCTGATCAACACCCTGCACCAATGCATAGTTGTTGAACATTCCTCCCGTCGAGGCGCAGGCACCCATCGAGATGACCCATTTCGGCTCGCCCATCTGGTCGTAGATCTGGCGAAGCACCGGAGCCATCTTCTGACTGACCCGGCCGGCGACGATCATGAGGTCGGCCTGTCGCGGCGACGCCCGGAATACCTCCATCCCGAACCGGGAGAGGTCGTTGTGGGGGGCACCCGTGGCCATCATCTCGATGGCGCAGCAGGCGAGACCGAACGTGGCAGGAAACATCGACCGCGACTGGGCCCACCGGGCTGCCCGGTCGATGGTGGTCATCATGAGATTGGAAGGGTTCGAGCGGCGGGCCATCAGGCGGCTTGCTCCTCGCCGACGGTCTGATAGCGCGCCCGCCGGTGCACGTACCAGTCGAGGGCACCTCGCTTCCAGACGTACACCAGCGTCTCGAGAACGAAGAAGGTGAAGATGCCGACCGCGGCGATGCCGTACCAACCGAGTTGGGGAAAGAGAACCGCCCAGGCGAAGAGAAATATGATCTCAACGTCGAAAATGACGAACAACATCGCCACGAGATAGAACTTGACGGGGAACCGCTGGACAGGTTCGACCTCGGGGAGGATTCCGCACTCGTAAGGGGCAAGTTTTTCGGGAGTCGGATTGCTCGGTGAGGCCAGACGCGACACGACCAGGGAGACGGCCACGAAACCAACGGCCAGAACGAACATCACCGCAATCGGCAGGTAGTCGACCAGTTGCATGGCTCCAAGCAGCTTAGGTCGGCTCTGAAGGTGGTAAAAACCCGGCGGGCAGCAGAGGTGGTGCGTACCGCGAAGGCAAAACCGCAGGTGCCGGTTAAGCCACCGGGAGGGGCTTGACGAGAGCGGCCAGCATGTTGTAGGCGCGTTCGCCGGCGCCTCTCTCGTCTTCGTCGAGGAGGTTCGACATGACCTTGAGGGTCCACTCCATCAATGGACGGCTGTGGATTCCGGCATGGGCCACCGAGCGCATGACCGTCGGGTTGCCGATCAGTCGTACAAAGATCCGCGCCATCTTGTAGTACAGGCCGAATTCCTCTTCGAGATGGCGGGGATACCCCGCCAGGCGAGCGGGATCATCGGCGCCGATGGCCTCACCGACATAGCGGGCAGCGAGATGACCGGTTTCGTAGGCGTAGCTGATGCCCTCGCCGTTCCACGGGTTGATAGCGCCGGCGGCGTCGCCGATTGTGACCCAGTTGGCGCCGATCATCGGCGCCTTCGAAAAGCTCATGGTCAGCTTTCCGCCCACGGGCTCGGTGAGCTTGGTCTGCTCCGAAAGTCCCCAGTAGCCGGGGGCGGTTCTGGCGTAGTCCTCCATCATGCGAGTGGTATTGACGTGTTTCCACCGCTTCAAGGTCGTCAGCAGACCGACCCCCACGTTGACGGTTCCGTCGCCGAGTGGGAACACCCAGCCGTATCCGGGCATGGTCGCCCCGGTCTCGTCTCGCATGTCGAGCTGGCTCTCGAGGAACGGGTCGGTCGAGCGAGGAGACGAGTAGTAGCCCCGAGCCGCCAGTCCCATCGGGTAGTCCTTGCGACGGACAGATCCGAGCTCCCGCCCGAAGCGGTTCATCGATCCATCGGCCACCACGACATAGGAAGGCTCCACCCGGCGGCGGTCGCCGTCGTGCATCAGATCGACCGCGACCAATTGGCCGTCTTCCACCACCGGAAACGCCTCCGTCTTCTCGTGAAGCTCCGCCCCCTGCTTGCGGGCGAGGTCGGCCACCTGCGAATCGAGGTCGCGGCGACGGATCACACCGCCCCAGTTGGGATACTTGGAGTGGTCGGGCCAGGCCATTTCGATGAACAGCTCCGATCCGGCGTACGAACGGAGGCCGGTGATCCGGTGAAACTCGGCCACCGCGAAGTCGAAGCCCATCTGCTCGAGCCAGTAGATGGCCCGGGGAGTAAGCCCGTCGCCACAGGTCTTGTCGCGGGGGTGTTCCTTCTTTTCGGCGAGGATCACCTGGTGGCCATCGCGGGCCAGCCAGTAGGCCGCGGCCGACCCGGCCGGGCCACCCCCGATCACGACCACCGGCCGATCAGACATAGTGAGAGGTTAATGAAGGCCAAGTGTTGAGGAATCGACTCCACGGAGTACTGCCTCTCACGGTGCGTGCCAGACGCCAAAGCTCACGAACCGCAAACCAGCCGTAATGCATCGACCCCGCCGGGAGAATCAGCAAAAGGAGAACTGGGTCACGAACGGGTGGTCCATCGCCAAATTCGGTCATTGGGTCCCGGTACTCAGCAAATTCGGTTATTGGGTCCCGGTACTCGATCGTGTGTGACCATTTTCGTTCCATGCGGGCGTGAGTGACCAAATTTGGTGCAGGGGCGATCCCACCGACAGTTCAGTTGGTTTCCTTCGTTTGATTCTTCCTGAAGGACAATGCCCACTATGCGCGTCGATCACGGTCCCGACGCGCTCGTCGAAGCCGGTTCGGCAAGGTCTACCTGTTGATTGAACGCCCCACCCCACACGATCCTCAGGATCGGTGGGTCCGGTAGAAGCTCAAGATCTGCAACTCCGTCGATAGGTCGACGTTGCGAACTTCGACTGCGGAGGGGGGACGGAGAACGGCGGGCGCAAAGTTGAGGATGGATCTGACCCCCGCGACGCCAAGTCGCTCCAGGACGTCGGGAGCGTGTTCGGCGGGAGTGGCGATGATGGCGATCGCAAAAATGCCGTTGCGAGCGTCCTCGTCCATCTGGTCGAGGTGTTTGATCGGGAATCCGTAGACGCTGGTTCCGACCTTGCCGGGGTCGACGTCATAGAGACCCGTAACGGAAAAGCCTCGATCCAGGAAACCCCCGTACCCCGCCAGGGCCTGGCCCAGATTGCCCGCTCCGATGATCGCCACTCCGACGGTTTCCAGCAGGCCGAGTTCGCGCATGATGGCCCCGCGGAGATGATCGGTGTCGTAGCCCACCCCCCGGACGCCTTGATGGCCCAGATAGGAGAGATCGCGCCTGACCTGGGCAGCGTTGACACCTACGGCAGCAGCGATCTCCTCCGAGGAGATGGTTGCCCGCCCGTACTCGTCAAGCCCCTGGCGATAGCGGGCGAGGCGGCCCACCGTGGCGCGGGGAATGTCGCGCATGATCCATTCTTACGCAAAGATCGAGATCAGGAGACCGGTCGGGGCCGCGGAGGCGTCAAGGGGTGCCTTCTTGCAGGTCTTCGTGCTGTTTCAGAGCTACCAGGAATCCGATGAAGATCGCCAGTGAGACCACGAGGTAGGCGATAGGGATGATCCTGATTTCAAAGGCATTGAGGCCCTCGATGTCGGCGGGCCGGGGTCCGCGGGGGGCGTAGACCACAAACAACATCGACGTGATCGCCATCCATCCGAAAATGCCAGCCCCGGTCAGAAGGAGTCCGAGGCGGCGTCCCGTGTTGACTATGAGCAGCAACGAAATGGTCCCGTAAAAGATCGCAAAAGCGGCCAGAGTGAGGATGATGCCGGTGACGAACAGGTTGGCCGACAACAGTTCGCGGAAAAATGCACGCATCGCTCACTCCTCTCCGGTGAGATTGCCCGATCGCAGGTAAGTCGCGATCAAATTCAAGTCGTCGGCACTGAGGATCTGGCCGAACCCTGGCATCCGCCCGGACCCGATCCCGTTGACGCCGTAGGGAGCTTGGGCGACTGAGCCCTCGGTTATGAACTTGACCAGGTCCGCCGCGGTCAGGAACTGCACGTTGGGGCGCCCGTCCCACAGCGCCGGTCCGAACCCGCCCGAACCCGCCTCCTGGGTGAACGGGGCCCCTGCCGACCATCCTGAGGTGTGACAGCGGGCGCAGTAACCGTTGAAGAGGCCAACGGCTCGGGCCGCTTGCTCGACATCGCCGCCGAAGGCAATCTCGGCCACCCCTTCGATGTCGATCTCCCACTGGCGCTGATCCTGGGCCCGCAGCAGGGCATCCAGCCCGGCCTGGGCCGCGGTCAAGAGACGCTCTTGGTTGTCCCTCGTGACTGCCTGCTGGAGGGCAACGCCTTCGTTGGCGGCTACGGCCGCCGTCGCTGCCCGCAGGTCCTGCTGGCCGGATGAGTCGGCCGCGGTGGGGTCGAGGTCGAGGACGATGACCGAGGCGGGTCTCACCGAATTCAGGGCCAGGTCGATCGCGGTGGAGATAGCCCCTTCGGCCCCATCGGTGAGGCCGTCGGCATCCTGATCGTCTCCGGTCTCTGCCAGGGCAGCTTCGATGGCGCTCACCTGGTTGGCGAGGATCGGCAGGTCGGCGGCCAGGGTGGAAAGGGTTGCCAGAGCTTCTTCGGCCACCTCGCGGTCGGGACGACCCGTCGACTGAGAGTTGGCGACATCGAAAGCCGTGGCCTCGATCCCCGGCAAGGCCCACAGGCGCCCGAATTCCTGCGTCGTCTCACTCAGCCGGGCTTCGGCGATGTCGGACAAGCCGTCGCCGTCGGTGTCGACGCCGACCCCGGCGCCGGCGAGAGCGGCCCTCATCTCCTTGGCGAGGGCGTCCGCGTCACCGGCCAGGTCCGGTGCCCGGGTGATGTCCGCGACCAATTGCGACTGCGTGAGGATCGCCGCCGCCATGGCTTGATCGGCCCCCTCGAGGCGGTTCATCTCGCCGTTGACCACACCTTGGATCTCACCCAGTACTTCTTGCTGGGGTATCTGGATGGTGCCGAGGTAGGCAACGATGTCCGCCACCTGCGCCTCGTTCATCGCCCCTCCGCCGGCCACCCCCCAGGGAGGCATTGGCGTATTGGGCCGCCCGTAGGTCACCCAGAAGTTCACCTCGTCGGGGCTGTAGCGGTAGAGGACGTCGTTCAGCGACGGCGCCGCCCAGGAAACCGTGACCCCGGTCCGCTTCTCGATGTAGCTGGCGCTGCCTCCGGAGCCGCCGGCGCCGTGGCAGGAGAAGCAAGCGAACTCTGTCACCAGATGCTCGCCACGCGTGACCGACTCCTCGTGAAACTGTTCGACGAAGCTCTCCTGGCGATCGGTCTCGCCGAGGAAATAGAGGGGGAGGCTCACCGCCATGAAGCCCGAAAGCACCACCGCGACCTGTTGGAACCGCTCGAGACGACTGGTCTCCAACTCCTCGTCGCTGCGGCCCGGGGCCAGGTTCTGGGGAACCTGCTCCTTGCCACGAGTCCGGAGGGCAGACACCCCGAGGAAGGCAAGCCAGGCAACGCCGCCGATGACGGCGAGCGTTATCACCAAGCTCGAGCTCATGCGGTTTCCTCGACGGCAGCTATTGCGCCGATGCAGGATGGACCCTGCGGGTAAGCCACCGACCTGGTCGGGGCCCGGGGAGTCTGGAGGATGTCCCCGGTGTGGATGATGAACTGGGTCTCGATCACCTCGACGACGAAGCGATCGAGGTTGCGGGGCGCCGGACCACCGAAGTACTCCCCGATGTAGTCGTACTTGGAACCGTGGCATGGGCACTCGAACCCCTGGGCGGTGGCGCACCACGGCACCCGGCATCCGAGGTGCACGCAGCGCTGGTACAGAGCCATGAGCCCCCCGGCGGCGACCGATTTCCCTTCGAACTGGTCGGAAAGGTTGCTTTCATCGACCGGCACGACGTAGGCCCGGGCCTCGGGAATGAAGGCCGGTATCACACCCCCATCAGGGGTCCTCGTTGCGGCCAGGAGATCGGACACGGCCCCGGCGTCGATGCTGGCGCCGAATCCACCCTTGAGGCGGGGCCACATGAACGCCAGCAGTTCGATGCCGAGAATTGCAAGAAACGACCCGAATGTGGCACTGATCGCCCGATTGAAGAATTGCCTCCGGCTGACCCCGGCTTCCTCGGGAGAAACTTCGACGACGAGCTGCTCGTGAGCGACAGTTATTGCGTCGTGGTCGGCGAGAGCGGGTCTCTCCTCGTCTGGCGTCTGGCGTATGGCGTCGGTCGTCTCATCTTCCGTCTTCCGTCTTCCGTCTTCCGTCTCATCGAGGGCGGGGATGGTGGTCACCTCTACAGCCTTGCCCTTGTCCGCGCGCAACGTCTCCCTGCTCAGGGCGGCGCGCCAGCTGGGAGCACCGGTCGACCGCCGCCAGGCGATGGCGAAGGCACCCAGGGCCGCCAGAAGGGCAACAGCCGCCACCCCGACCAGAAGGAGCGTCTGGGTCGTCACTCGAAGAACACCCAGTCTTTGAGGTCGTCGAAAAAGACGCCGTCCTTCCATGGGTAGGAGAAGTTGAAGCCGCGACCACGGAAGAGCACGCCGAAAATCGTAAGGGTGGCCGCTCCGGCCATGAAGATCGTGTAGAGCATGATTGCGAATTTGCGGTCGGAAGGCTTGGTCGACGGGTTGCGATCAACGTAAGGGACTGCCATGAACCCGATCAGGCCGACGATCGTCGGGACCGTCACCCCGGCGATCTGCGGATCGAAGTACGACAGCAACTCCTGAAGCCCCAGGAAGTACCAGGGGGCTTTGGAAGGGTTGGGGGTGGCGTTGAAGTTGGCAGGGTCGAGAAGGGGAGCCTGGAGGATGACCGAGAGGATGATCAGGACTCCGGTCACCGCCAGCAGCGCCGCGAACTCACCGATCATCAGATGCGGCCAGGTATTGACCTTGTCGGTGGGCTCGGACTTGACCTGCTGGATCGCCCTCGCTTTTACAACTGTGAGAAGTCGCTGAGTCCTGACTCCTTCAGGAACACCGACCGCCGGAACCACCGGACGGGGCTGCACCAGCGCCGCCCGTTTCCCGTTACCGGAACCATTGGAAGGCGGCGCCGGCGGTGGTGCGTCTGGCGTGGTGCGGGGTGCGTCCGAAGTGGGTGGTGCGTCCGAAGCGGGTGGTGCGTCCTGGGTGGTGCGTGGTGCGTCGACCGTCGCGGCCGCTACGGACACCAATTCCTTTTGGGGCTCGGGGGTGGCTTCCGGTCCGGGCATCTCCGGTACCTCGGCTTGTTCTGGCGTCTGGCGTCTGGCGTCCGGCGTCTCCTCGAGCGCGGCCCCGGGCTCCTCGGCCGACGGAGACCCGTTGGCGGCGTCTGGCGTCTCTTCAGTTACGGCGGCGGGTTCCTCCGCGACCGGCTCTTCCATCACCGGATCCGGGACTGGGGCCGGAGGCGCTTCGCCTTTCATCTCAGCCAGGACCTGTTCCACGGGCAATCCCAACGCCTTGGCCTTCGCCTCGGCTGAACGACGAAGAAGACTCTCGGGAATTTCAGCCATTGGCAACCTCGATTGACCGGGTCATAGGGGACCGGAGATCCCGCCGTCCTTGCGGACCCGCCAGAAGTGGACGGCCATGAAGACGACGATGACGAATGGGAAGAACAGGACATGCAACACGTAGAACCTGAGAAGAGTGGCGGCCGAGACTTCCACTCCGGCCAAAAGCAAGAACTTGACCTGGTCGCCCATCACCGGCACGAACCCGGCCATGTTGGTGCCGACCGTCACCGCCCACAGCGCCAGCTGATCCCAGGGAAGCAGATAGCCGGAGAAGGACAGCAGGAGGGTGAGCAGCAGCAGGATCACCCCGACCACCCAGTTGAACTCGCGGGGCGGCTTGTACGCACCGTGGTAGAAGACGCGGCTCATGTGCAGGAAGACCGTCAACACCATGAAGTGCGCGCCCCACCGGTGCAGGTTCCTGGTCAGCGAGCCGAAGGCCACCGAGGTGGACAATGCCGCAGTGTCGGCGTAGGCAAGCTCGGCAGTTGGCGTGTAATAGAACATGAGGAAGATTCCGGTGATGGTCAAAAGGATG
Organism: Acidimicrobiia bacterium; assembly: GCA_035281305.1. GTDB lineage: Bacteria > Actinomycetota > Acidimicrobiia > Spongiisociales > ZC4RG35 > DATEEG01. Next base: position 9,237 of record DATEEG010000225.1, read on the forward strand.
AACAGGAAGAACGACAGGCCGCCCAGACAGAGGGTGTAGGAGAGGCGGACTGCGTGCCGCTTCACCTTCACCGGGTGGAGGTGGTACAGCACGTTGTTCATGATCACGTAGGAGCGGTTTCGAGGAGTGTCGGCGTACCCCTTCTTGAAGGGTGAGCCGGGTCGCAGAATCGACTCCATCACCTGCGAACCCCGCAGGCGTTCGTTGACGCCGGCGATTCGCTCCTTGACCTTCTCAATGACAGTCACGACATTCCCTTCCTACCACCGCATGCCATACGAATAGCCGTTCTTGAAGTCTCGCTGCCCGCTGTCGTCGTCCCACGGCCGCCGGCTGACTCCGAGCTTTTCGGCCTGCTCGGCCAGCGAGCCCTCGAACTTACCCAGCGAAATGACGTTGGTCGGGCAACGATCGACACACAGGGCGCACCGGGTGCACTCATCCTCGTCGACGATGAAGAAACCGAAGTTCGTCTTGTCCTCGCCGGGGTGGTCGACGTTGACCGCTTCGTCGATCGCGTCGAGCGACAAATAGTGGATGCACTTCCACGGGCAGATGTCGACACAGCCCTCGCAAAGGATGCACTCCGCCTGGTCGATGTGCAGGAACTGCTTCGGTCGCAGCTTGTCCTTGAAGTAATCGCCGTCGACGAGAGCGAGTTGATAATCGTCCCGGATCGGAGGTGTCTCGTCGACAACGCCCCTGGGCATCAGTCACCTCCGGTGATGAGGGGGCGTCCGTACGGTGACACCGGCGCCGGCTTCTCGACCGCCTTGCGCGGTTTTCCGATCGCCTGGATCCTGTAGCCGAAGATGATGGCGGCCGCGAGGGCGACGTTGTGATAACCGATCGACACGATGTCCTTGAGAGCGGAATAGCTGATCGAAACTTCGTTGCCGAGAACGAGCCAGGGGGGAAGGGTGACGAAGATCTTTTGCGGCGACCAGTCGAGGTCGGTCTGACTCAGGTTGAGCCATTCGGAAGGGACCATCCCGAAGATCAGCACGAATTCGATCCACACGAGCCAAGCCACGAACGTCGCCCGCGCCCAGCTCATCTTTTCTCCTAGGACCCAGGCAATGGCGGCACCGGCCAGCATCAGCTGAGAGGCCGCAAACGCGGCGAGAAACCCGACACTCTTCCAGATCCAGCCGCGGGGCACCCAGTTGAAGTAGTCGACCACCACCGGAACCTCGACACCATTCTCGAAGCGGGTGTGAGGGAAGCTCGAATAGTGCACCAAGAGCACCGCCACCACCAGCAGAATGCCGCCGGCGACGAGCATCGACCAACCCAGGCGAATTCGCTGGCTTTTGTTGAGCTCAGACAGCCGATGCATCCCACAGTTTCTACCACACCTTGGATTGGCGGACGAACCACGGCGACCAGAGCGGGGAGGACCACCTCTGACCCGGATCGCGTGCCGTTCGGTTCTTCCTAGCCGGGGGACCCGGTGCCCTTCCGCCTCGAAACTGCCCCTATGCTCCCGACGGATCGAACGGCACGTAGTGAATTGGGAATGCACTGGTGGCAACCACCTCGATAGCAGGTAGCGGCACAACTCAATCCGAAGGAAAACCTCCCGGCAGGTTGAAAGCCCTCATGGTGGCCGAAGCCAGGAGGGACAGCGCCGCCACCCGACACCTCTTTACCTCCACTGCATTCCTCGGGCTCGGAGCGGTGCTGTGGCTGGCGTCGATGGCCGCAATGCGTTTCCCGGCGCTGTTCCCGATCTCGGCCGGCCGGTTGCGTCCGATGGCGATGATCGCCTTGATGCTCGGATGGCTGGTGCTGGGCCTGGCCGGAGGTGTGTATTACCTGCTCCCCCGCCTGACCGGCTCCTCGCTTCGGGCGGAAGGTTTGGCCAACTTGACGCTGGTCGCCTCGGCAGCCACTTTCGTCATCGGCATGGTTCTGGTCGGGCTCGGGTTCGGAGATGGCCGCGAGCCTTTCGCCATACCCTGGTGGTGGGATCTCCCTGTCCTTGCCGTTCTGGCGGTGCCCGCTCTCGTCACTCTTCTGTCTCTGCGCGACCGGCGAGAGTCCACCGTTTATCCTTCCCTGTGGTTCCTGGTGGCCGGGGTGATCTGGCTGCCGGTTCTGTACCTGGCGGGAAACCTGCCGGGTCTGAGATCGCTCGCCATCGCTCTCGGGGACCTCGTGTTCACTGCCGGATTCCTCCATGTCTGGGCATTGGGGGTGGCCACCGGCCTCGCCTATTACGTCGTTCCCAAGGCATCGGGCCAGCCGCTCGCGAATCGACAATTGGCCCGGGTGGGCTTCTGGTCCCTCCTGTTCGGGGCCGTGTGGATGGGACCGGCCCAACTGGTCGCCGGGCCCGCTCCGGAATGGCTGCAAGGGGTAGCCGCGGTGCTCGGCCTGGCCATTCCCGTGGCGGCGACCGCCAACGCCGTCAACCTGGCCCTGACGGTTGGACCGGAATGGAAGAACCTGAGTCGAAGGCCGATCCTGGCGGCGGCCGTCGCCGGCTCGGTCATGGGGGCCGTTGCCGGGATCTTCACTGCAATCGCCGGCTTTCGTTCCGCCGCAGTTCTCGTCGCTTTCACTCCGTTCTGGGACGGCGTCTCCTATCTCCTCATATTCGGAGCGGTGACGTTGCTGTTCGCCTCTTTTGCCTGGCTGGCGATCCCGACACTGGTCGGCCGCATGATCGATTCACAGAAACGGGCACTGAAACTCGTTCGAAGGAACACCTTTGCCGCCGGCGGCACTTTCCTATTTCTCGTTCTGGCCGGCTTGGCGGCGGGTTACGGCTGGACGGGCGCCGCCTACAGCGGGCTGGTCGAAAGCTTCGGCGCCGGTTGGGCTGAGACTTCCGGTCTTCCTTCGGTTCTGTTTGGGATCGCCCTCCTCTTCGCAACTCTCGGATTGATT
>DATEEG010000226.1:0-2231 GCA_035281305.1 Acidimicrobiia bacterium
GATCAGTTGAGATGAGCACAAGGACGGAGCAGTTTCCGCGGTTCGACCTCGATGGAAGGGTCGCGCTCGTGACTGGAGCCGCCCGAGGATTGGGCCGATCAATTGCTCTTGCTCTGGCAAACGCGGGAGCCGACGTGGCCCTCGGCTTCCGGCTGCGACCAAGCGGCGACCAGACCATCGACGACATTCGACGGCTGGGGCGAAGGGCGGTCGGGCTCCAGATGGATGTCCTCGACCTGGCCCAGATCCAATCCGCAGTGGCCGAGGCGATGGCGGAGTTCGGTCGCATCGACATCCTGGTCAACAACGCCGGCCTCGGGCCCGCCAACCCCGCCCTGAATGCAACCGAAACCGACTTCGACCTGACGTTCGCCGTCAACGTCAAAGGGACCTTCTTCGTGAGCCAGACAGTCGCTCGGTCCATGGTGGCGAATCGATACGGCAGGATCATCAACCTCAGCTCGCAGGCGGGATTCGTTGCCCTCCCAACCGAGTCCGTCTATTGCGCCAGCAAAGCCGCCATCTCCCACCTCACCAAGTGTCTGGCGGTGGAGTGGGGCGAGCACAACATCACAGTGAACGCAGTCGCGCCGACGTTCATCGAGACCCCCGGGACCGAAGCCGACCTCGCCGACCCCGTATTCCGGGCCGATGTCGAGGAGCGGATTGCCGGCCTTCACAGGATCGGCCAGGCCGTTGACGTCACCGGAGCGGTGGTGTTCCTGGCGTCGCCGGCCGCATCACTGGTAACCGGGACCACCTTGCTGGTCGACGGCGGATGGACGGCGCGATGAGCGCAGGCCCGTTCGATCGAATCTCCGAGGTCCCGGCACCTCCCCCTGCCGTCCCACCGATGACTGCAGACGACTCGGGCGCCGGCGGCCGACCACCCGCTCCGACCGAGGGCCGGACCCTTCATCAGAGCGGCGCCGTCGGATTCGCACGCTTGGGACGACTCCTGCGCGATTCGGGAATCCTCCTCGCCCTGATCCTCCTGGTGGTGATCGGGGGAGCCCTCTCGCCTCATTTTCTGCAGACGGGCAACATCCTCAATGTCCTCCGCCAGGTCGCCATTGTCGGCATCATCGGAGTGGGGATGACCTTCGTGATCCTCACTGCCGGGATCGACCTGTCAGTGGGCTCGATCGTTGGATTCGTGGCGATAACCGCCGCTTCCTTGATGAGTTCGGGGGTGCAATGGCCCCTGGCTGCAATCCTCGCCATCGGGGCGGGAGGCCTGATCGGGGCGCTCAACGGACTGGGGATCACGAAGGGGCGGCTGCAGCCGTTCATCATGACCCTCGGCATGCTGGTGATCGCCCGCGGGGTCACCATGACCTACTCCAAGGGTCAGCCGATATCGCTCGGTGCAGCGGGACCCGAGTTTGCCTGGCTGGGAGGTGGCACCTTCATCGGTCTCCCCGTGCCGGTTTGGCTCCTCCTGGTCATCGGCGCAGTTGCCGGGTTCACCCTCCGCCACACCACTTTCGGTCGCCACGTGTACGCCGTCGGCGACAATCCCGAAGCAGCCCGGCTGTCGGGCATCAACGTCAACCGGGTCATCTTCTCGGTCTACGTGATCGCCGGGCTCTGTGCCGCCGTCTCTGCGTTGATCATCGTTTCCCGGCTCACGGCTGGCGAGCCGAGCCAGGGCACCGGGTTCGAACTCGATGCGATTGCGATCGTCGTCATCGGGGGCACGAGCCTGTTCGGTGGCGAGGGCGGTGTGAGGGGAACGTTGATCGGAGCCGGAATCGTGGCGGCGATGGCCAACCTCCTGAACCTTCTCGGCGTCTCCCCGTTCTCACAACAAATCGTGAAAGGTCTGATCATTCTCGGCGCGGTATTGCTCGAGCGGCGTGGTGCCCGCAAGTCGGGGGCGTCGTGACGAGATTTCCGGGTCGACGGATTAACGGCCGCAGCCGGCTCTGGCCGCGCCGTGATGCGCAGCGGGTGGGAGGACCTGGTTGCGCGAGGCAAAGCAGGAACCAGAGAGGAGGATACGAAACGTGTCACGAGGAATGAGGAATGCGATCGCCGTCTTGTCGGTGATGGCCTTCGCCTGTTCGGCCGATGGAGGTGCGACGACCACCTCGGCGGAAGGCACTACTACCACGGCCGGGGCGACCACCACCACTGCCGCCGCGACGACAACTGCGGCCGCAGAAACCATCCAGATCGGGTTTTCACAGGCCAACAACGGCGACGTGTGGAGGATCAACCAAACCAAC
>DATEEG010000227.1:0-2668 GCA_035281305.1 Acidimicrobiia bacterium
GTGATTTGTGACCAGGGGTATGCGGGCGCTCGTGGACGGTCCGCCGTGGGCGTCGTAAAGGGACGCCAGGTCCCAGACGCCAGACGCCGGAAATGCGGGTGAGGAGACGAGTGGCGATCGCTCACTGAGGGTGATGTCGCGCGCATCACATTCATCGGTGGGTGATCGACGGCCTGACAGGGCTCAGCCGGATCGGGGATCCTCCACGTTCATGTCACTGTCGACCCGTAGGATCCCATTATGTCGACCCGAGATCCTGCCAAGCGCGGCACCGAGACCTCATCGTTTGGCGCCGGGAGGAGAGAGAGCCATGACGCCACGGTGTTCTATGCCCGGTTCTCGCCGCCGATCCTCGACGACGACGAAGAGCTCGGCCCCCGGCCCGACCCCTCCCAACTGGGCCCCCAGCACGGTGATTCGAGGTCGCTCCCGTCGCTAGGCGACAAGTCAGTGGCGTTGGTGGTGACCTCACCTCCGTACTTCGTTGGTAAGGAGTATGAGGATCAGGTGATCCAGGCGTCGCGGAATCCCGATGGGATCGGTGAGATCCCCGGCAGCTACCTGGACTATCTGACGCTTCTCCACGATGTCTTCGCAGAGTGTGTCAGGGTGCTCGAACCCGGCGGGCGGATCGCGGTGAATGTTGCCAACCTCGGTCGCAAGCCCTACCGGAGCCTCTCGTCCGATGTCATGAGGATCCTCGAGGACCTGGGACTGCTTCTGCGAGGGGAGATCATCTGGCAAAAGGGCAAGTCGACCAGCGGCTCCTGCGCGTGGGGTTCATTTCGCAGTCCGGCCAACCCGGTCTTGAGGGACATCACCGAACGGGTGATCGTTGCCTCCAAGGGTCGATTCGACCGTGCCCGCAGCCAGGAGGAGCGCAAGGCGGAAGGACTGCCCTACCTGGCCACGCTATCGAACGACGAGTTCGTGGAAACGACTCGCGACGTTTGGGAGATCGACGCCGAGAGCGCCCGGCGCGTGAAGCACCCCGCCCCGTTTCCGGTAGAACTGCCGCTGAAGCTGATCGATCTCTACACCTATGTCGACGATCTGATCCTCGATCCCTTCATGGGCTCCGGTACCACCCTCGTCGCCGCCCGGCGGGCCGGAAGGCGGGCGGTCGGATATGACATCGACCCGGGCTACGTCAAGCTGGCCCGCGAACGGGTCGCAATAGCCATTCCCCGTCCAAAACCTGAGCCGATCGACCCGGTGCAGGACGCTCTCGATATCGACATACCAGAACTGCAGAGAGCCGAGCACTTCCAGGCTCGGGCCACCCAGGAGGGGAAGAAGGCTCAAGACCTGGCCAGGTCCGTGCTGGAAATGGCCGGGTTCAAGATTGTCAAGGAGCAGCCTGCGATGGCCAAGCTCGGGATCCAGTTCAATTTCGAGGTGACCGACAATGCCGATGGTCACCAGTGGTACGTCGATGTGTCGGGAGCATTCACAACCGTGAGACCGGGGCTGCAGCGGACCGACACTCTTTGGAAGACGCTCGGTCGGGCTCATGTTCTCGACTCGGCCAGAGATCGGGGCCCGATCGAGAACTCTCCTCGCCTTCTGATTCTCACTTCGAACCTCCCCAAGTCCGGGAGCGAAGGCGACAAGGCCCTCCGATCGGTCGGTTGGCGCAGTGTGTTCGACGCGATCGAGATGTTCGATTCACACGCCCGCGGCCGCCTGAGGCGGTACGCCAACACGACCACCGACGAGCCGATGGAAGGATTCTGGACCGCCACCGAAATTGAGCGAGATCGGCCGGCTTGATCACCGCAGTCGCCTACGCCGTCGTTCACAATGACCCTCCGTCGGTCTACCTGGCATCCGACATCGAAGTCCTTCATCGCGTGCTTGCCTTCGAGGTGGTGGCGCGCACTGACCCGGGCCGGATGGACGAAGGTCGTCGCGCCAGCATGCGCCAGGCACTGCTCGACGAGAGATGGGGCGACGCGGTGGTCGAATGGATGAGCCTCACGAACACGGCTATCGACGTTTATACCCACCTGCCGATCTACGCCGAGGCCGACCTCCCCGCCGATCTGATCGGTGCCCAACTGCAGTTCACACGGCTCTTCAGCAGCTGAAGTGCCGGCCCTCCGCACCGAGGTCACCGAGATCGTCACCGGCCTGGCGATGCTCGGGTTCCCCGATGTCGACCGGGCACTGGCCATCAGGCCTGACTGGCTGATTCACGCCGGTCCGGCCGAGCTCGACCGGATTGCGGGGGCTCGTCTGGAAGGCGGCTTCTCTCTCGAGTTCGCCACTGCCTGGGAGAACGGCGTCAGATTCCTTCGATCCCCCGATGGGCTGCGGGGCAGGGTTCCCAACCGGGTCGAATGGAAAGGACATCACAAGCCCCCGGGCTATGAGCAGATTCCAGCCGACCTCCGCGTCGATCACGTCTACCTGGTGAGCTGCAAATACGGCTCCAACCTCCTCCATAATGCCTCGCCCTCGCATCTCTTCGACCGCCGCCTGGCCGATCGCCGGGTCGATCAAACCGACTGGTTCGGAGAGGTGGCGCCGGAGGCCTACCAGGAGCTCTATGCAAACTGCCGTCCCTACGTCGGTCCCGACCTCCCCCAGTCGGTCGGGTCTATCACCCCGCAAGACCGTGCAAGGATCAAGGCGACATTCAGACGGACGTGGCCTGAGGACGTGG
>DATEEG010000228.1:0-2861 GCA_035281305.1 Acidimicrobiia bacterium
CCTCCGGGTCGCGGTGGGGGAGGATCTGCTGCCGACTTACGACCAGGGTGACGTCCGATCCGAGGCTCTCGAAGATGTGGACGAACTCAACCCCGGTCACTCCGGAACCAATGACCACCAGATGCTTGGGGATCTCGGGCAGGCCGTAGGCATCGCGCGTGGTCAGGACCCGTTCGCCATCAACCTTGGCCCAGGGCGGGACCCTCGGAGCCGATCCGGTCGAGATGAGGCAGCGATCGAAAGCGACTCGTCTGCTGCCGCCGTCGGTGTCGACGATCGCTTCGTTGGGACCCACCAGTCTTCCGGTACCGTCGATGATCTCTACCCCCTGCGAGCGAAGGAGCGAGACCCAGCGGCGATGAATGTCGCCGGTGATCGACTGGATTCGCTCGGACAATTGCCGGGGATCGACGTGGCCCGGGGCCGACAACACGCCGAGCTTGGCCGCGTTCCTCATCGAGTCGATGCGGACTGCCGTGGCGGTCATCGTCTTGGACGGGATGCAGTCCCGAAGATGGGCCGCACCACCCACGACCTGCCTCTCGACGAGAGTCACCTTGGCCCCGAATGCGGCAGCTGCAGTAGCGGCGGCGGTGCCGGCAGGCCCGGCGCCGATTATGAGGAAACGAACCGCGGTCCCGGAAGCCGTCACGGCCGGAAGGTCCCGAACACCCGGCGCAGTGATCCCGAAACCTCGCCGACCGTAGCGCCGGCCACCAAAGCCGACTTCATGGGGTAAAGGAGGTTGTCGACAGTGGTCGCTGCCTTGCTGACCTCCTCCAGGGCGGCCTCGACCAGGGCCCGGTCGCGGCTTCGTTTCCACTCGGCGAGTCGCTCGACCTGATCCGCCTCGAGCTTGGGATCGATCACCAACGCCGGCACTGGAGCGATGGCGCCCACCGCGAACTTGTTCACACCTATCACAATCGACTCCCCTGACTCCTGGCGTCGGGCCTCCACGTAGGCGGCTTCTTCGATCTGCGACTGCATCCAACCACTCTCGATTGCAGCAACGGAGCCACCGCGCTGCTCGATCGCTTCGAGGAGGTAACGCGCCGCTGACTCGACGTCATCGGTGAGCGCTTCGATGAAATACGATCCGGCAAGCGGATCCACCGTGTCCGTCAGACCGGATTCATAGGCAAGGATCTGCTGAGTCCGCAGGGCGAGTCGGGCGGATGCCTCCGTTGGCAGGCCCAGTGCTTCGTCGAATGAGTTGGTGTGGAGTGACTGCGTCCCGCCCAGAACAGCGGCCATCGCCTGGACCGTCGTTCTCACAACATTGTTGTCGGGCTGCTGGGCCGTGAGGGTGGACCCCGCGGTCTGGGTGTGGAACCGCATCGCCCATGACCGGGGGTCGGCCGCCCCCAGTCGGTTCTTCATCAGGTCGGCCCAAACCCGGCGGGCTGCCCGGAACTTGGCGATTTCCTCGAAGAAGTGGTTGTGGCTGTTCCAAAAAAAGGAGAGTCGCGGGGCGAAAGCATCGATGTCGAGGCCCGCAGCCACGGCCGCCCGCACATAAGCGAGGCCGTTGGCGACTGTGAACGCAATCTCCTGCGCAGCCGTGGACCCGGCTTCCCGGATGTGATAGCCCGAGATGGAGATGGTGTTGAACGCGGGCAGCTCGGCGCCGGCGTAAGCAAAGAGATCGGTGACGAGGCGCATCGACGGCTGCGGCGGATAGATGTAGGTGCCGCGGGCGGCGTACTCCTTGAGGATGTCGTTCTGGACGGTGCCCCTGATGCGGTCGGCTGCCACGCCTTGTTCTTCGGCGACCTGTTGATACATGAGCAACAAGACGGCGGCCGTGGCGTTGATGGTCATCGAAGTAGAGACCTCGTCGAGGGGAATCTGATCCATCAACCGGCGCATGTCGTCGAGGGTGTCGATAGCGACGCCGACTTTCCCTACCTCCCCGGCCGACAGAGGGTCGTCACTGTCGAGGCCCATCTGCGTGGGAAGGTCGAAGGCGACCGATAGCCCGGTCTGCCCGGCCTCGAGCAGATCGCGAAAGCGGGCATTGGTGTCACCGGCGCCCCCAAACCCGGCGTACTGACGCATGGTCCAGGGCTTTCCCCGGTACATCGTGGGATGGGGTCCGCGGGTGTACGGAAACTCCCCGGGCTTACCGATTCGATCCGGATCGGCCGGGGTGTCGTAGACAGTTTTGATTTCGATGCCGCTGGAAGTGCGCACGTAATTACCGGCTGCTCGGGGTTATTCTCCATGCTACCGAGGCACCTCACTCGGGTCTCCCTATGGCAAATCGATCACTGATCCATCAAATGGAGGCGCGGGAACGGCGGGGACGCTGGTTCCCGGCACTGGCCGGCCTCCTTTCGATAGCCCTCCTCGGTAGCACCTGGGTGGGTCTCTTTACTTTCCTTGGCGCGAACTCGGCCTACGGAACCATCGACAAGATCAGAGCCGAATACGTTCCAGACGTGGAGGGCCTGTCCCTCTCCCTGCCCGACCTGTCGAGAGTGTCGAGGGTGTACGCCAAGAACGGCGAGTTGCTGGCCGAACTGCACGACGGTCGCAACTCGGAGCCGGTTCCAATCGAACAGGTCCCGGAACTCGTGATCCTGGCCATTCTGGCCGCCGAAGACAAAGGCTTCTACGAGCACCAGGGTGTCTCCTTCCCCGCCATCGCCTCCGCCGCCCTCGACAACTTCCGCAGCGGCAGCAGCCGCGGCGGGTCGACCATCACCCAGCAGATCGTAAAGAACGTGTTCGTAGGTGATGAGGTAACGATCGAGCGCAAAATCAAGGAAGCCTTCATTGCGGCCGAACTCGAGCGCCGCCACACCAAGGACGAAATCCTCCAGTTCTATATGAACTCGGTTTACTTCGGAGCAGGT
>DATEEG010000229.1:0-3199 GCA_035281305.1 Acidimicrobiia bacterium
GCCTCTATAGGGTCGGCTTCTGGGCAAACGAGTAGCGGCCGCTAGGGTCCGATTGCATGGGTGACAAGATCACGATGGGGGATGACGGCGTCCTCGTCGTCTCCGACAACCCGATCATCCCTTTCATCGAGGGTGACGGCACCGGACCCGACATCTGGGCGGCGTCGGTTCGGGTTCTGGAGGCTTCAGTTCAGAAGGCCTACGGGGGCGAACGCGCGATCGCCTGGAAAGAGGTCCTGGCCGGTGAAAAGGCCTACAACAAGACTGGCTCCTGGCTGCCCGACGAAACCGTCGACGCCTTCCGTCAATACCTCGTCGGCATCAAGGGTCCCTTGACCACCCCCGTCGGCGGCGGGATCCGTTCACTCAACGTCGCCCTTCGGCAGACCCTCGACCTCTACGTGTGTCTCCGCCCGGTCCGTTGGTTCACCGGAGTCCCGTCCCCGGTCCGGAATCCTCAGGAAGTCGACATGGTGATCTTCCGCGAGAACACCGAGGACGTCTATGCCGGCAAAGAGTTGGAGGAAGGCTCGGAAGGCGCTGCCAAGCTCATCGAGTTCCTCGACAAGGAATTCGGCTGGGAGATCAAACCCGACTCCGGCGTCGGCATCAAACCCGTCTCGAAGTCGGGGTCCCGGCGCCTGATACGAGCGGCCATTCGTTATGCCCTCGCCAACAATCGCCGTTCTGTGACCCTGGTCCACAAGGGCAACATCATGAAGTTCACCGAGGGTGCCTTCCGCAAGTGGGGCTACGAGTTGGTGAAGGAGGAATTCTCGGACGTCGCCATCTCATGGGAAGACTCCGGAGGCAAGCCCGGCGACAAACTCCTCGTGAAGGACTCGATCGCCGACGCCTTCCTGCAGCAGATCCTTCTCCGCCCGGCCGAGTACGACGTGATCGCCACGATGAATCTGAACGGTGACTACATCTCGGACGCCCTGGCGGCCGAAGTAGGGGGTATCGGGATCGCACCGGGCGGCAATATCAACTACGAGACCGGACATGCGGTGTTCGAGGCGACGCATGGCACCGCTCCCAAGTACGCCGGCCTCGACAAGGTCAACCCCGGCTCGGTGACTCTCTCCGGCGAGATGATGCTCCGATATATGGGTTGGACCGAGGCGGCCGATCTGATCGTCAAGGGTCTGGAGAGTGCCATTGGCGACAAGGTCGTGACATACGATTTCGCCCGCCAGATGGAAGGGGCCACCGAGGTCAAGGCCTCCGAGTTCGGCACTGCCATCATCGAAAGGATGTAGCCGATCACGTCACGGCCAAGGCTGGTGCGCGCTCCGTCGGGTGGTGGCGGATCGATGGAGCGCAGCCGAAGCTACTCTCGGCAGCGATGAAGCCACCTATTCGAGTAGCGGTAACCGGCGCCGCCGGTCAGATCGGCTACAGCCTCGTCTTTCGGATTGCGGCCGGCGACATGCTCGGCGCCGACCAACCCGTAATCCTTCAGATGCTCGAGATAGCGCCCGCTCTCAAGGCCCTCGATGGGGTGGGCATGGAGCTTGAAGATTGCGCTTTCCCACTCCTGGCAGGCGTGGTTAAGACGGACCAACCGGAGTTGGCCTTTGGCGACGCCGACGTTGCCCTGCTCGTTGGTGCCATGCCCCGCAAACAGGGCATGGAAAGGTCTGATCTCCTTGCGGCCAACGGTGCCATTTTCACCGCCCAAGGGCGGGCCATCGCCGAATCGGCCAGCAAAGATGTTCGGGTCCTCGTGGTCGGCAATCCCGCCAATACCAATTGCCTGATCGCCCTCAACAGCGCTACCGGAGTCGACCCGCGTCATTTCACCGCGATGATGCGCCTAGACCACAACCGCGCTGCGAGCCACCTGGCCACCAAGCTTGGCCGACCGGTGGCCTCGGTCAAGAAGATGACGGTTTGGGGCAACCACTCGACCACCCAGTACCCCGATCTCTTCCACTGCGAGGTCGATGGGGCCAACGCCTACGAGCTGGTGAACGATCACGACTGGGTCGAGAACACATTCATTCCGACGGTCGCCAAGCGCGGCGCAGCCATCATCGAAGCTCGCGGGGCTTCGTCGGCTGCCTCGGCGGCCAACGCCGCCATCGGGCACGTCCGCGACTGGCTTTTGGGCACACCCCCGGGCGATTGGGTGTCCATGGGGGTGGTTTCGGACGGTTCCTACGGGGTCCCCGACGATTTGATCGCCGGTTTTCCCTGCATATCCAGAGGCGGGGAGTGGGAAATCGTCCAGGGTCTTCATGTCGACGAGTTCTCACGTATGCGCATAGATGCATCGATCAAAGAACTGATGGAGGAACGAGACGCCGTGCAGGCGCTCGGCCTCATATAATACGGGGGAATTACGCTTTCGTAATTTCGCGAGCCACGAGATCCAAGGAGGTACGGCTCATGAACAAAGCAGAATTGGTCGATTCGGTCGCGGAGGCGACCGGTGCTTCCAAGGCAGCCGCCAGCGCATCGGTCGAGGCGGTGCTTGACACGATCACCAATGCTCTCAAGAAGGGCGACAAGGTCGCTCTGACCGGATTCGGCAGCTTCGAGGTGAGAAAGCGCGCCGCTCGCACGGGCCGCAATCCCCAGACCGGAGCCTCGATCGAGGTGAAAGCCTCCAATGCCCCGGCTTTCAAGGCGGGCGCCGGGCTCAAGAGTGCAGTCAACGGCGGCTGACGTACTTCGTTGATGCCGGGTGCCACCGGGTGGCACCCGGCACTCATCGAAACCTGCTCAGTACTCGACCGGCATGTCCTTGACCGCGGCTGCCCATTGGTTGATGACGGCCTGATGCATCATCAGCTTGGCCAGATTGCCGCCAACCTTGAGCTTTCCGGTCATGAACGCGGTCTGCGTATTTAGATCCCCTTTGGAGATCGCCGCGGCGGTTTCATAGGTGCTGCCCACCGTGACGTCGGGGTTGTCCAGGGTTCCCAATCCCAGTTCGGCGCTTCCTGCGGCGGTCTTGATGAAGTACGAGACGTCTCCGTTCGGGGTCCCCGTCACGTTGTAGACGATGCCCAGATCGGCGTTTGCGATCGAACCCTTGAACCCGGGATGGGAATTGAGGATGGAAGAAACCTCGCTGGCCCACTCCTCGGTAAGAAACTTGGACGCCACTCTTCTCCTTGTGATCGCTGGCCAGAGAGAGTAGCCACCGCCCCAAACTTTGAGCAACCGATCAAGAACCGGTCAACCGGGG
>DATEEG010000230.1:0-3147 GCA_035281305.1 Acidimicrobiia bacterium
AGCTCGCCAGCCCGCGGAACCGACTCATTTAGGCCGAGGCCGCCATCGACTGCGTCGACCATCCCCATCTTCATCGTCACCGGAAAGTCGGCCGGCACCGAGCCCCGTACCGCCTCCACCACCGCCCTGGCAAACTCACCCCGGCGGTGAGCATCACCGCCCCAGGAGTCGTTGCGCCGATTGGTTACCGGTGAGCTGAACTCGGTGATCAGATATCCATTCGCTCCATGGATGTGAACTCCGTCGAAACCGGCCGTGACCGCGCGGCGAGCAGCAGCCGAGAATGATTCGATCACCTCTCCGATTTCACCCGAGGAACTCGCCGCTACCTCCTGGCCGGTCAAAGGGTTAGGGACCGGAGAAGGGGCGATCGGATGGAGACCGGGAACCCGCGACTGCGATCCTGCGTGGGCGAGTTGGGCGAAGATCACCGCTCCGTGTCCGTGGACGCGTTCGACCAGGCGGCGCAGGCCGGAGATGACATCGTCGTCGTGGATACCTCCTTGCCCGCGGGCGTATTTCCCTCGTGGTTCCACATACAGATGCCCGGTGATGATCCCGCCTATTCCACCCGCCGCCAGTCGCTCATAGAGGTCGAGGAGCGGGGAAGTCATCTCACCGGAATCGGGGTGCGCCATTGACTCCGATGTCCCCGCCCGAATCAATCGGTTACGCAAGGTGATCGACCCGAGAGCGGCCGGCTCAAAGAGGATGTCGCCCCTCACTCTTCCAGCCCGAAGAAGAGAGTCCGCAGCGCCTCCTCGGAGAGAAGCTCTTTGGCGACGGTCTCGGCCCCGATGGTTCCGTTGTTGAGAACGTACACGCGGTCGACGAATGGCAGCACCTCGAGCGGGTTCTCTTCAATGATCCAGAGGATCGATGCGCCTCCCTCCTTGAACTGGACGATCCTCTCGATCAGCAATTGCACGATGGTGGGAGCTAAACCGGTGGTGGGCTCGTCGAGGAGCAGAAAACGCGGCTTGGCTCCCGCAGAGGCGGCGAATGCGAGCATCTGCCTTTCGCCTCCCGACAGAGTTCTAGCGGTTTGTCGCCGTCGTTCGGCCAGCCTCGGGAACATCGTGTAAGCGGCCTCGAGCGCCTCTCGCGCCACCTCTGGTTCGAGAGCCGAGAACGACACCACCAAGTTGTCTTCAACGGTGAGGTCGGGGAAGGTGTTGTCGGTCTGGGGGGCCATAGACATTCCGAGCTGGCTTCTGCGGGCGGTCGGGGCGAAGGTCAGATCTTCGCCATGGAATGAGATGGAACCCTTCATAGGGGGGAGGAGTCCAAACACTGCCTTGGCCAACGATGTCTTTCCCGCTCCGTTGGGTCCGATGAGGCCGACGATTTCATCAACCTCTACTCGCATCGTCACCGAATGCAGGACCGGCAACCGCCCGTAACCGGTCTCCAGCTCCGACAGCTGGAGCAGGCTCATGCGCCACGACCCAGGTAGATCTCGATCACAGTGGGGTCGTTGACCACCTGCTCGGGCGTCCCGGTGGCGATGATCTGACCGAGGGACATGACGTGGATTTCATCGGCGATACCAAGCACGAAGCCGATGTTGTGGTCCACGACGAGAACGGTGATCCCCTGATCCCTGATCCGGCGTATAAGGCTGGAGAGCCTCTCAATCGAGCCAGGGTCCACACCGGAGGCCGGCTCGTCGAGAAGGAGCATCTTTGGCTTCGCCATCCACTGGCGGGCAAAGTCGACCAGCTTGATATCACCCGGGGGAAGGTCAGCGAGCAGCATGTTTCGTAGTTCCCATAGATCGAGATCCTTCAAGAGCTGTCGGGCACGCTCAGCCGTGGCTTTCTCGGCCGTCCGCCAGCTCCCCAAGAGTCCTGCCCACAACCCCTCGTGGCGGTACTGAGAGCCCCCGACCATCAGGTTCTCCCATACCGACAGGGCCGGGAATCCGGTGGGAGTTTGAAAACTGCGAATAAGGCCCCTCTGTGCCACCTGCCAAGGTTCCAGACCGGTTACGTCTTCCTCCTGGAATCGAACCGAGCCTTCGTTCGGCGCCTCGAATCCCGTAATGACGTTGAAAAGGGAGGTCTTCCCCGCCCCATTGGGGCCGATTACGGCGGTGATCGACTGGGGCAAGACTTTCATATCGACGCTTCGCACCGCAGTCACCCCACCGAAAACTTTGGTCACTGACTCGACCTCGAGGACTGGTCGACTCACGTTCGGAGCCTTCCCGACGCTCCGGCAAACGCCTCCCGTTCGTTGGCCAATCCCTCCGGGCGAAAACGCATCACCAAGATGAGTACGACGCCGAGGACGATGTACCTGACCGAGGCCAACACCACTGCCATCTCTCCCAATCCCTGAATAAGTGCGGCCGCTTCAGTCACCACGAGGAGTATCAATGCTCCTATGACCGGTCCCCGCATCGATGCGATCCCGCCGATGACGAGGGCAGTCCAGGTAACGAAAGTGACCTCGGCGGTGAACAGCGACGGAGTCACCGTCCGGATGAACCAAATGTACAGGGGCGCTACCGCTCCATACAGCACACCGGCGAGCACGAAGGTCTGGACCCGGCGCCGATTGGTGTGCTTCCCCAGGGACCGTGCCACTGGATCGTTGTCCCTAAAACCTCTCAGCAGGCGGCCATAGGGGCTGTAACCCAGCCGGCGCATCAACAGGTACACGGCCGCGACCACGAGCCATACCAGACCGAGCAACAACCACCGATACTCCCGGCCAGGCACCCAGGTCTCGAAGGGCCGAGAAAACTGGTTAAACCCTACGGTCCCGCGGGTTAGCGTGCCCAGATTTATCGATAGCTGGCGGATCACCTCCGCGAATGCCAGCGTGGTTATGAGGAAGTACTCTCCTCGGACTCGTAACGAGGGAATGCCGATCACCATGGCCACTACGCCCCCGGCGAGGCTTCCTGCTATGACCCCCACCCACATCGGCCATCCGGGAGCGAAGATCACGTCGTCGTGGGTCTGCTGGGTCGTGATGATGAAGACGTATCCACCGACGGCGACCAGGCCCGCCAGTCCCAGGTCCCACATGCCCGCCCAGCCCGCCTCCAGGTTGAGGATCATGGCGAAGATGGCGTAGATCCCCGCCAAGGTCAGAACGCCGGCCATGAACAGGACAATGCCTGTCACTACGCCTCCC
>DATEEG010000231.1:0-11771 GCA_035281305.1 Acidimicrobiia bacterium
CGGGACGAATCCCACGAGCTTTGGATGGCGGGCCTCAAGGATCACGAAGGCAACCCGGTGATCCTGATGGAAGAGCGCCCTCTCTAGCTCCCGTCTTGGGTCTTCGGGTCTTCCGTCTTCCGTCTTCCGTCTTCGGTCTTCCGCCTTCCGCCTTCCGCCTTCCGGCTTCCGGCTTCCGCCTTCCGCCTTCCGCCTTCCGCCTTCCGCCTACCGCCTTCCTAGGCTGGGGTCATAATGAGGTTCCGGACCAAGCAGATCCACGCCGGTGTCGAGCCGGACCCGGCCACGGGCTCCATCCTCACGCCGATCTATCAGGCCACGACCTTCGCCCAGAGTTCGGTCGAGGAATACATGGCCAAGGGCTACTCGTACTCGCGAGCCGGCAATCCCACGGTGACCGCCCTCCAGGACAAGATGACCGCCCTCGAAGGCGGAGTCGGAACCACGGCCTACGCCACCGGCATGGCCGCCACCGTCTCGGTGATGATGACTTTCCTCAACGCCGGCGACCACGCGATCGTCTCCGACGTCGTCTATGGGGGGACCCATCGCTTTGCCACCAAGGTGCTGGCTCGCTTCGGGGTGGAGTTCGATTTCGTCGACACCTCGGATCCGGCGGTCGTCGAGCAATCGCTGCGTCCAACAACCCGGCTCATCTTTACGGAGACACCCGCCAATCCCACTCTGAAGCTGACGGATCTCCGGGCGGTATCGGAAATCGCCAAGGCTGCTGGCGTGATTCACGCAGTGGACAACACGTTCCTGACGCCGTACTACCAGCGCCCGCTCGAGCTGGGAGCCGATTTGTCGGTGCATTCCACCACCAAGTATCTGGAGGGTCACAACGCGACCCTTGGAGGGGCCGTGGTTGCCGCCGATCCCCGCCACCACGAGCAGCTCAGGTTCATGCAGAAGTCAGCAGGTTCGATCATGTCACCCATGGTCGCTTTTCTGACGCTGCAAGGGGTCAAGACCCTTGCCGACCGCATGGACCGCCAGTCCGACAACGCCCTTCAGGTGGCCAGATTCCTCGAGGGGCACCCGGCTGTCGCCACTGTCGGTTATCCCGGCCTGGAGAGCTTTCCCCAACACGATCTCGCCAAGCGGCAGGCAAGCGGCTTCGGCGCAATGGCGTGGTTCGAGGTCAAGGGCGGAGTCAAGGGCGGGATGAAGCTGATGCGTTCGGTCAAACTGTGGACGCTGGCCGAGAATCTCGGAGCCGTGGAGTCACTGATCACCCACCCGACCACCATGACGCACAGCGACATGACCCCGGAGGAACGGGCCCGCAGCGGAATCGCCGACGGATTGGTTCGTCTTTCGGTCGGCCTCGAAGACGCGGCGGACCTGATCGAGGACCTCGACCAAGCCCTCGCTCAGCTCTGATCCCGCTTCTTGTGACGGTCCGCCACCTCTGCGGTAGGTGAACCGTCACGAGAAAGGGAGTTTTCTACGACCCGTCCTCTTCGGCGACGGGAGGACTGTTGTGGTCGGCGCTGCCGGCACTATTGAAGGTCCAACCGCGGAACTGCCAGAGGAAACGCCCTCCGTGGTCATTTAGCATCTCGACGACCTCTGGCTGTCGTTCCTCGGCGCGGACGATGAGAACCCGGGCTCCCTCGGCCAAGGACTGCTCGAGTCGATCGATCACCCTCAATTCGTCGCCGAAGGCCGCGGCCAGTTTCTGCAGGTTTCCAACCAGACCCTCCTGCTTGGGTTGGAGGCTTTCCTGGCCAGACTCACCTTCGAGAACTACGTATTCGAGTCCGACGGCATCCAGTTCGTCGGTGGCCGTCTTCATCGTCTCGGCATCGTCAAACACTGCGATGGCGCAGTCTTCGAGCTCGAAGTTGATACCACCGGCCAGTTTCATGAGGACACCGCTCTGACGTGTGAGAAGGCCAAGGAGTTGCGGTCGTCCAGCCATCTCCTACGCAGGGGCCGCCGTTCGTCACCGGTGAGTCCTCCCCAGACTCCAAACCGAACAGCGTTGACTATCGAATAGCTCAGACAGTCGTCGATGACGGCGCAACCGGCACACACCGATTTCGCCGTGGCTTCCTCATCCGTGGTCATGAGCTCGGCAGAGACGAACATGTCGGAAGGCAAGCCCCGGCAGGCCGAACGTGATCTCCAACCGGGCTCGGCTGCTCCCATTCGAGTACTGAAGATCGCGTTGTCATCGAAGCTTCTGCTCATGACTGCCCGCCCGCGTCGAAATAGAGATGTTCGAACCGGGGAGACTGGCAGTGGTAGACGCGCGATAACTGGTTCACATCGCTGGCATATGCGTTCAGCACGCCCGTTCCTTCAGACGATGCGACTGAACGGACGCCGAGGCTCCATTCGCCAACGACGCAGATGGTCGATCCGACCGACAGTGGCGCCGTCTACGGTTTCGCCACCCTTGTTATCGAGCAGCCGATCCATGATCGCCAGGCGCAGCTCGGCCCGGCGGGTTTGGCCGGCCTTGGGGTCGTAAAAATACTGAAGGGCGGCACCGAACGCAGCACCTGCCCAGAAGCGGAATTTCTTTCGCAAAGTCTTTCCTCCGATGGGATGTTCCTTACGCTTACCCCTCGAAAGGAAGATCGAAACCCATTAGGGCCCGTTCCTACTGGCCGTTTGCGTCCTTTTCCCAGGGGGTATGCCGCTCTCCCGAAGGTACCGATGATGGATGTGACGGCCACCAGCGATCTGTTCAAGCATTTGGTGACGCGTGCTCAGCAGACCGGCGTGGTGATCGGGGCGGCGGAGTCGGTCACCGGTGGCCATTTTTCCTTTTTGATGACGCGCCAGCCCGGAGCCGGGGAGGTCTTCGCGGGCGGCCTGGTGACCTACCAGACAGAGGTCAAGCAGCGTTTGCTGGATGTTCCGGAGGGCCCCGTGGTTTCACACAGTGCCGCCGAAGCCATGGCGGTCGGAGCGCGTCGCCTGCTCGATTGCGATTTGGTGGTCTCCATAACGGGAGTCGCCGGGCCCGAGCCTCAAGATGGTCAGCCGGTGGGGAGGGTTTTCATCGGGAATGTCTTCGGTGATGAGCCGGTGACCTCGTCCAGGTACGACTTCGCCGGAGATCCCGACGTCATCCGTCACCTGGCGACGGTGGCAGCGGCGCGCGTTGCCCTCGACAGGCTCAGCCGCCTCCCGACCTGGCCCCGTTCTTGTGACGATTCGCCACCTCTGCGGTAGGCGAACCGTCACAAGAACGGGTCTTCATCGGATCCAGCGGCCCGCCAACAGTTCCCGGCTGATGATGTTGCGCTGAATCTCGGAGGCGCCTTCATAGATTCTTGGGGCTCTGACCTCCCGGTAAAGATGTGCGAGGGGATGAGAAGCCTCGAGGCCGCGGGCCCCGTGGATCTGGACGGCGGCGTCCACTACGAATTGCGCAGCCTCGGTGGCGATCAATTTGGCGGCCGCGGCCATGCCGGTCAGGCGCTGCGTGTCCCCGCTGTCGTGAGCGGCGGCGGCCTGATAAACCATCAACCGGGCGGCGTCGATCCTGACCGCCATTTCGGCCAGTTGGTGGGAGACACCCTGGAAGCCGGCCAATGGCTGTCCGAAGGCTTCCCGGGCGGTCGCATGGGCGACAGCCATCCGCAGCGCCGCCTCGGCCATCCCCACCGCAAACGCACCCACCGACGGCCGAAAAAGATCGAGGGTTCGCATCGCCACCCGAAACCCCCGCCCAACTTCTCCGATGACCTGGGTCCGATCGGCCGCCACTCCGTCGAATTCGAGCCTTCCGACCGGATGCGGGCTCAACATATCGATGGCACGTCCCGTCAGCCCGGGGCTGTCGCCCGGAATCAGAAATGCCGTCACTCCGGATGCGCCCGGGTCGGGTCCGGTACGGGCGAACACGGTGTAGATGTCGGCCTCGGGGGCGTTCGATATAAATGCCTTGTCACCGGTGAGCCGGTAACCCGCACCGTCGGCCTCGGCGGCGAGGGCGAGATGAGCGGCGTCGGAGCCTGCCCCCGACTCGGTCAGTGCGAAAGCCGGAACGGCCCGTCCGGCCGCCACCTCGGGAATCCACCTCTGCCGTTGCTCGGGGGTGCCGGATTGAAGGATGGGATAGGCACCGAGGCCTTGCATGGCGAAGGCGGTCTCGGCTGCGGGGGACGTGCGGGCGAGTCCCTGCCGGATCAGGCACAGTTCCGTGGCGCGGACCTCGCCCCTGGATGGAAAGAGGTGGGCAACGAGACCGGCCCCGGCCAGGGCAGCGACCAGGGCCCGATTGAGGCTTCCGGACGCCCCGGCTTCCGCCACCGGCGCCAGGGAACCCCCGAGCGCCTCGGCCTGCTCGAGCAGCGCCCGGTCACCCGGAGTCAGCTCAAAAGCAGAGCCTGGCGCCATCACCGATACGGTACCTGGATAGCCTCTCGGAATGACCGGTCGTCAGGTGGGGACTCACCAGTTGGGACATGAATCGTGAAGATCGGTATCGGCCTTCCGACCAGCATCCCCGGGAGGGGAGGCGCTGGCGTCGTCGAGTGGGCCCGGCGGGCTGAGGGAGCCGGGTTCTCGAGTCTGGGCGTGGTCGATCGGGTTGCCTATGACGCCTGGGAGCCGCTCGTAGCTCTCGCCGCAGCGGCCGCCGTCACCGAGCAGGTCCGGCTGGTTTCGATGGTGATGATCGGTCCGCTTCACAACACCGCCCTGCTGGCCCGCCAGGCTTCGACGGTCGACGTTATCTCGGCGGGGAGGCTCACTCTGGGGCTCGGGATCGGGGCCCGCCATGACGATTATCTGGCTTCGGGAGTCGATCCGAGCCGGCGTGGCGAGACGTTGACGGACCAGCTCGCCCGCCTTCGGGACCATTGGGAAGACACCATCGTGGGCCCGGTCCCCTATCAATCCGGTGGTCCTGACCTTCTCGTCGGAGGTGCCAGCGGCGGGGCCTTGCTGCGGATGGCGCGCCTGGCCGACGGCTACGTGCACGGCGGCGGCCCGGCTCGATCCTTCGCCGCGGCCGCCCGGCGGGTGCGGGCTGCTTGGGAAGACGTCGAACGTCCCGGGGCTCCCCAGCTTTGGGCCCAGGCCTACTTCGGTCTGGGAAATCCCGACCGGGGCGACGCCTACCTGCGCGACTACTACGCGTTCACCGGTGCGTTCGCGGAGAAAGTCGTGGCCGCCAACCTTCGAAACCCTCGCGAGGTTCGGGACTACATACGTTCGTATGACGAGGCAGGGTGTGAGAACCTCGTGCTGCTGCCCACCGTGGCCGAACTCGACGAAGTCGATCGCCTGGCCGAGGTGGTGTCCCAGGTGCGATTGTGAAGATCGGAGTGGTAGGAGCCGGACCGTCCGGCCTCTACTTCTCCGTGCTGATGGCGAGAACGGGCAACCACGAGGTCACCGTCTTCGAGCGCAACGCGCGCGGCGCCACGTACGGGTGGGGTGTGGTGTTCTCCGAAGGGACCCTCGCCGAGCTGGCCGAGGTGGACTACTTGACGTATCTCGAACTGGAGAGGTCGCTCGTCAGGTGGAGCGCGATCGACATCCGTCATTCCAACAGCACTATCCGCTCATACGGGCACGGGTTCTCGGCCATCTCGCGTCACACCCTGCTGCGCGTTCTCGAGGATCGAGCCCACGAGCTAGGTGTGATGGTCAACTTCGAAACCGAGATCTCCGGACCCGATTTGAGCTCGGGCGATCCGGGTTTCGGCCTCGACCTCGTTGTCGCCGCCGACGGCGTCAACAGCGGGCTCCGCCGCCACCACCAGCGGGCGTTCGGGCCGAGCCTCCATGAGCACCCCACCAGGTACATCTGGCTGGGGGCGCCATTCGCCTTCGACGCGTTCACCTTCGTGTTCGCACCGACACCGGCCGGGCTCTTTCAGGCGCATGCCTATCCATACGACGCCGACGGATCGACGTTCATCGTCGAGACCACCGAGGAAACCTGGCAACGATCGGGGATGAGTGATGCCAGCGAAGACGAAAGCGTCGGGTTCTGCTCCAAGCTCTTCGCCGATCATCTGGAGGGCAACTCTCTGCGATCCAACCGATCGCTCTGGAACCGCTTCGTCACTTTGCGCAATCGCCACTGGTTCTGGTCGGAGTCGGGTGGGACCCCCGTAGTCCTGTTGGGCGACGCGGCCCACACCGCCCATTTCTCGATCGGGTCGGGGACCAAGCTCGCCATGGAGGACGCCGCCGCTCTCTACCAGGCACTCAATGCCCATCCTGAGAACGTCCGATTGGCGTTGGCTGAATACGAGGCGGAGCGGCAGCCTGCGGTGGCTCGTTTTCAGGAGGCGGCCAGGGAAAGTGCTCGTTACTTCGAGTTCGTCGGCCATCACCTCCAACTCGACCCGGTGACATTCGCCTTCAATCTGTTGACCCGGTCGGGCCGGGTCACCCATTTCGACATGGAACGACGCGATCCCTCCTTGACGATTGCAGCCGATCGCGTGGTGGCGGGGATCGTTGCGGGCGAAGTGGTTCCACCGCCCAGTCTCACCGCGATCGATATCGGAGGGCTGGATCTGCCCAATCGCCTGGTGGCCGATTTCGACGACGCCGGCGGCGCGGGTTTGCTTCTCACGCCCACGATTGCGGTCGACGACGTCGGGCGGAGCCATCCCGGGTCACCGGTGGCAGGGCCGGCGGCCCGTCGTTACACCACAGAGTCGGGACGAGCGGTCGGGGTGGTGATAGGGCACGCCGGGGCGAGAGCGTCGACTCGCCCGCCCGAGGACGGACTCGACCGCCCCCTCCGGGAGGGCGGTTGGGAACCGATCGCATGCTCCCCGATTGCTTACAGCTCCGCCCACCGGGTTCCCAGGTCGTTGTCGGCCTCTGACATGGCTGGCGTCGTTGCCGCCTTTGAAGCGGCCGCGGCCTGGGCCCGCGCGGCCGGGTTTTCCCTGCTGGTGGTCGATGCTGCCCGGGGCGGCCTTTTGGCGGGTTTCTTGTCGCCTGTCACCAATCATCGCTCGGACCGCTTCGGCGGCGACGTGGCAGCAAGGTCGCGTTTTCCGCTGGAGGTGTTCCGAACGGTGAAAGAGAAATGGAACGGTCCCGTTGGTGTGCGGTTGTCGGTGACGGATTGGATCCGGGGCGGGACCTCGTTAGAGGACGCGATCGCCATCGCCGCCGGCTTCGCCGGTGCCGGAGCGGCGGTGGTCGAAATTGTCGGTGGCGGGACTGTGGCTGAGGCGGAACCGGCCTACCGGCGCGGCTATTTGATCTCGTTTGCGGCCGAAGTGCGTCAGCGGGCAGGCGTGGCGGTCCTGGTTGGCGGCGGAATCACGTCCCGGGACGAGGCCGACACGGCTATCGCCGCCGGCCGAGCCGATCTGATTCGGATGGACCCGTATCTCTACCGACGTCCCTTGATCCGGTAGGTTGCACGGTTGATGTCGCCATATCGGGCTTCGGCGCCACTGACCGAGTCGTGGGATCACTTCAGGTTTGAGGTGGGCGACGGCGTCGGAACCATCACCCTCGATCGGCCCGAGCAACTCAATGCACTGACCTTCGAGGTGTACGCCGATCTTCGGGATCTGCTGTTCGAGCTTCCCAATCGCGGCGACGTCTCGGTCCTCGTGGTGACCGGGTCTGGCCGCGGGTTCTGCTCGGGAGGGGACGTCAACGAAATCATCGGGGTCCTTCAAACCCTCGATTCTCGGGCCTTGCTCGAGTTCACCCGTATGACCGGGTCGGTCGTGCGGTTGATGCGGGAGGTGCCGATTCCCATCATCGCGGCCATCAACGGCGTGGCGGCGGGAGCCGGAGCGGTCATCGCCCTCGCAGCCGATTTGAGAGTGATGGCCGACTCGGCAGCATTCCACTTCCTCTTCACCCGCGTGGGCCTGGCCGGTGCCGACATGGGAGCGGCGTACCTCCTTCCGAGGGTGATCGGGCTCGGCCGGGCGACGGAGCTCCTCCTTCTCGGCGAGCCCGTCCCGGCTGCCACCGCCGAGCGCATCGGGCTGGTCAACCGCGTGGTCGAGGATCAGCGCTTGATCGAGGAAGCCACCGGCCTGGCCCGACGCCTGGCCAGCGGTCCTACCTGGGCCTACGGGTCCACCAAGTCTCTGTTGACGCGCGAGCTCGATATGGACCTGTCGGCTTCGATCGAACTGGAGGCGTGGACGCAAGCGCTGTTGATGACCGGAGAGGATCATCACCGCTTCTACGAAGCGTTCAAGAGCGGGACCCGGCCCGAGTGGACCGGCCGGTAGCGGGCCGATGAGCCATGTCTTCGTCAACCCGGCGGAACTGCCGGAAGCGATCGGCTTCTCTCACGCCGCTGTAGTCGAAGCGGGTCGCATCGTCTTTCTGGCCGGCCAAGCCGGCCACAGGGCCGACGGCACCATCCCCGAAGGCCTCCTCGATCAATTCGCCCAATCCTGCCGTAACGTTGCTTCGGCACTCGAAGCGGCCGGCGCAGCCAGAACCGATCTCGTAAACCTCCACATCTTCGTCACCGACGTCGACGTCTATCGAAGCCTTCGGCGGGAACTGGGCGAGGCGTACCGCGAGGTGTTTGGCCGGCACTATCCGCCCATGGCTTTGTTCGGAATACGCGAGCTTTTCGATCCCGTGGCGCGGGTCGAATTGGTCGGAATGGCGGTCATCTCGGTCAAATAGGCCCAGATCGCCAGGGTTTCAGGTCGATCACGCCCGGGTACTCCCGTTCCAACCCGAGACATTGGAGCATCTGTGACCGTTCATTCCCACGAAACCGATCTCACCAGACAGGCGGAAGCGCGCACCGTCGTTGATCGCCGGACCTGGAGTCCCTCTCAGATCGTGGCCGGTCTCATCGGCCTCTTTCTCACCGTGATGGGCGCCGTGGCAATCCTGCGGGTCGGCTTCGAGTCCCTCACCGGTGAAACCACCGCCGTACTCGGCATCGAGCACACCCTGTTGATGGGCATCATCCACCTGGTGGCCGGCCTCTTCTTCCTCGGGGCCGCGGGGACCGTCCTCGGTAGCCGCAGCGGACTCACCTCGCTCGGCCTGCTGGCACTGGCCTTTGGCCTGGTCTACGCCATCGAGCCCGATTCGCTGGCGCCAGCACTAGGCGGGGACGGACGAGTTGGCTGGTTGTATGCCTTGATTGGTGCCGTCGCTCTTCTCAGCGCCTGGATATCACCGACCATCCAGACCCAGCGGACCGCCACAGCCCGCACGGTTGCGGCTGTCGAAAGCGTGCCGCTGTCGGGCGAATCGGTCGACGAGACCGTGATCATCCGCTAGGACTGGCCCACCTGATTTGAGATTGAATACGGCCCCCTACCCGCCGGGGTGGGGGGCCTGGTCGATAGCTTGGTGAGATGGAATTCGATCGAATCTTCTTGGGCGACCTGACCGTCGAGCTGGTGCTCGAGATCGTCCTGCGTACGGCCGTCATGTACCTCTACACCCTGGCCCTGGTCAGGGTCCTCGGCAAGCGCGGGCTGGGTCAGTTGTCGCCGTTCGAACTGGTGATCATCGTGGCTCTGGGATCGGCCGTAGGCGATCCGATGTTCTACACGGACGTGCCGCTCATACATGGGATCATCGTCATTACCGCAGTCGTTGCCCTGGAGCGCGTGCTGGTCAAGCTCACCGAGCGAAACAGGGGCGTCGAGCGGCTGATCGAGAGCGTTCCGGTGCTTCTGGTGCGAGATGGGATCCTGCTGGCCGAGGCGCTCGACCAGGAGGATCTTTCCCAGAGCGAGGTCTTCATGGGCTTGCGCGAGAAAGGCGTGGAGCACCTCGGCGAAGTACGGCGCGCCTACCTCGAGCCTTCCGGCCACATCTCGGTTTTCAAGGAAAAGACGCCGGCCCGGATGGGAGCTTCAGTTCTCCCTGACGAGGGCGGAACGGGTTAGGGACGCCGTCGCGCCGCAACGGTCAGAGCGCCCGCTCCGACCAGCATGACCGCGCCGATGATCGCCCAGATGGGCTCACCGGTCATGAAGCTTCCACCGATCACACCTATGCCCTGGCCTAGCCAGACCGCACCGACCACGGCCAGGGCGATGATCACCGGCCATCGCACTTTCGCCACAGACGCCATCCCTTCCTAGGATCGCCGTAGTGACCACGGACAATACGTACCGGCCCGGTCTTGAAGGCATCGTCGCGGCCGAGACGACACTGAGCAGCGTCGACGGGCAAAAGGGCGAGCTGATAATCGGCGGATTTCCTCTCGAGGAGCTGGCGGCGAACGCCTCCTTCGAAGAGATCTGTTGTCTGCTCTGGTACGGCGATCTCCCCGACGTCGATACCCTCAACGCCTTCAAGTCTTCGATGGCGAGCTATCGCGAACTGCCGGCTGCCACGTACTCCCTCCTCGAGCAGGCGGCCAAGCACCGCGCCCTGCCGATGGATGCACTCCGCATGGCGGCGGGAACATTCGACCTCGATCTGGCGGGCGAAGACAACCTGGCCCGCGCCAAAGCCATCACTGCGCGCATCCCTCCCGCGATCGCCACTTACTGGCGCTTTCTCAATGATCAGGATCCGATCCCGCCGCGGATGGATCTCGGGCGAAGTTCCAACTACCTGTACATGCTGACAGGCAGCGAACCGGGTCCGGCCACCATCCGGGGCCTCGAGACTTACCTGAACACGGTCAGCGACCATGGACTCAACGCCTCCACTTTTGCCGCCCGGGTGATCATCGCCACCGAGTCCGACATGGTGTCGGCCGTTACGGGCGCCATCGGTGCGTTGAAAGGACCGCTTCACGGTGGGGCTCCCGGGCCCGCCCTGGACATGGTCTTCGAAATCGGGCAGGCGGACCGGGCCGAGGAGTACATCCGCGCCAAGTTGGCGAGAGGCGAACGATTGATGGGCTTCGGTCATCGCGTCTACAAGGTGCGTGACCCCCGGGCCGACGTTCTCGCCCACGCCGCCGAGTCCATGTATCAGGCCGAAGGAGATATGGCGCTGTATGACCTCGCCAAGGACGTCGAAGCAACCGTTCTCCGTCTTCTCGAGGAGGCCAAGCCTGGAAGAAACCTGAAGACCAACGTCGAGTTCTTCACGGCGTTGTTATTGCACGGGATCGGCCTGCCCACCGACCTCTACACTCCCACCTTTGCCGCCGGTCGCGTGGCAGGGTGGATCGGCCACACCTTCGAACAGCAGCGCTCCGGCCGCCTGATCAGACCGGAATCGGTCTACATCGGCCCCACGGGTCGCCGCTGGGTTCCCCTCGCTGAGCGATAGCTGCCGCAAGGCGGGAGGACAGGGGACGCACGTGCTTGCCTCCGTTGCTAGTTTCCGCATCCCTAGAAAAGGTGGCTCATGGCGGCTGACGTTACGAAGGTGATACTGGACGAGTCCGAGATTCCGGGCGCTTGGTACAACATCCAGGCCGACCTCCCTGAGCCGGCGCCGGCGGTGCTCCACCCCGGAACGCACGAGCCGATCGGTCCGGGCGATCTCGCACCGCTTTTCCCGATGGCCCTCATCATGCAAGAGGTGTCACAGGACCGTTACATCGACATCCCGGGTGCGGTCCTCGACGTCTACAAGATGTGGCGGCCCACGCCCCTGCATCGGGCCCTGCGGTTGGAGAAGGCACTTGATACGCCCGCTCGGATCTACTTCAAGTATGAAGGCGTCAGCCCGGCCGGTTCCCACAAACCCAACACCGCGGTCCCTCAGGCGTACTACAACGCCCAGGAAGGGACCAAACGCCTAACCACGGAAACTGGTGCCGGGCAATGGGGCAGCGCCCTCGCCTTCGCCTGTGCGCAGTTCGGCCTCGGGTGCGAGGTATGGCAGGTGGCCGCCTCCTATCAGCAGAAGCC
>DATEEG010000232.1:0-11933 GCA_035281305.1 Acidimicrobiia bacterium
CGCCGAGTGCATCGGCGCCTGCGGCGGGGCCCCCGCCGTACAGGTCAACTACGAGTTGATCGAGGGAATCACGCCGGACAAGGCCCGAGCATTGGTGCGGTGGTTGCGGACGGCCGCTCCCGCGGTCGTCGGCACAGACGAGATGCAGGGTCTCTTCGGAGGCAAGCAGTCCTTCGATTGGGCCATCAAAGAGCCCGCCGGGGCAACGGGCCCGTATCCGGCCTTCGAACCGCTCGGCACCGCCGCCGACGCCTCCGGGGACGGAAGGTGAGCACTTACCCGCTCGTGGTCACCCGACGGATGACCGATCATCCCACCGACAGCCACACGATCGATCGTTACCAGGCGACCGGGGGCTACGTCCAAGCCCGGCGAGCGGCGACGATGACTCGCGCCGACCTGGTCGAATTGATCAAGGGTTCGGGCCTGCTCGGCCGAGGCGGCGCCGCCTTCTCGGCTGGTCTCAAGTGGAGCTTTCTGGCACCAGCCAGACCCGCCTATCTGGTCGTCAATGCAGACGAGTCCGAGCCGGGCACGTTCAAGGACCGCCAGCTGCTCGAGCGCGATCCTCACCAGATGCTCGAGGGGATCATCATCGCTTCGATCGCCAACGAGGTCCATCACGCCTTCATCTACATCCGCGGCGAGTATCCGAAGCCGGCCCGGCGGGTTCAGAAGGCCGTCGAGGAGGCTTACGCCATGAGCTATCTAGGCCAAGGCATCTTCGGCAGCTCGTTCGACCTCGAGGTCACGGTACATCTCGGAGGAGGCGCCTACATCTGCGGCGAGGAGACTGCTCTCATCAACTCCCTGGAGGGTTTGCGCGGCGAACCGAGGCTCAAACCTCCCTACTTCCCGGCTGCCGTCGGCCTCTACAACAAGCCGACGATCGTCAACAACGTCGAGACTCTGTCCAACCTGCCGTACATTCTCAGCGAGGGGGTCGACGGTTACAAAGCTCTGGGGCACGCGGCCGACACCGGGACTTTCCTGTTTTCGGTTTCGGGCCATGTGCGCAAGCCCGGCAATTACGAACTGCCTCACGGCCTCACGTGGAGGGAATTGATCCACGACGTCGCCGGCGGCGTGCGCGATGGCCGCCAGCTGAAGACCTGGATTCCGGGCGGTGCCTCGGCTCCCTGGTTCGTCCCGGCCGACCATCTCGACCTTCCAGTCACGAAGGACGACACGGCGAAAGCCGGATCGATGCTCGGCTCGGGGGCGGTAGTGGTCATGGATGACACGACCTGTGTCGTCCGCGCCGCCGAACGCATAGTCCGGTTCTTCGCCCACGAGTCGTGCGGGCAGTGCACGCCATGTCGGGAAGGCACCACCTGGCTGGAAATGATCCTGCGCCGAATCGAAAGCGGTCAGGGACGGGTAGTTGACGCCGATCTGCTGCTCGACGTGTCCGACAACATCTCGGTGGGTCTGGCCTGGCCCCCCAAGATGACGACCATCTGCCCGCTCGGCCCTTCAGCGGTGTCGCCGATCATTTCGATCAGCAAGTACTTCAAGGACGAGGTGATGGCCCACATCCACGATGGCCGCTGCCCCCTCCCGGCCAACGCCGCGTTCGCCAATCACGAGGTTGGTCATGGCTGAATCGGTCAAGGTCACGATCAACGGCAGCGGATCGTTGAGCCGGTCGGCGATCAGCCCTGTGGTGACCGATGAGCTCGTGAAAATCACCGTCGACGGCAAAGAGATGCAGGTCCCCAAAGGGGAGATGCTGATCAAGGCCGCTCAGGACCACGGCAACTACATCCCGCGTTTCTGTTACCACCCCCGGATGAGGCCGGTGGGGATGTGCCGGATGTGTCTCGTGGAGATCGAAACGCCGAGGGGACGCGGGCTCATCACCGCTTGCACGAACCCGGTGACCGAGGGAATGGTGATCGACACCAAATCTGAGGTCGTCAAGAAGGCGCAGGAAGGCGTCCTGGAGTTTTTGCTGATCAACCACCCTCTTGATTGCCCGGTGTGCGATCGGGGCGGGGAGTGTCCCCTCCAGGATCACACGATCGCCTATGGGCCGGGAGAGTCGCGCTTTGTAGAGGAAAAGCGGCACTTTGAGAAGCCAATTCCAATTTCCGACCTGGTCTACCTCGATCGGGAACGCTGCATCCTCTGCGCCCGTTGCACCCGCTTCTCCGACGAAGTCTCGGGTGATCCCCTGATCGAGTTCATCGATCGAGGCAACTACACACAGATCAACACGTTCCCCGACTTGCCCTTTTCGTCTTACTTCTCCGGCAACACGGTTCAGATCTGCCCGGTCGGCGCCCTGACGGCCCGCCCTTACAGGTTCCGGGCCCGGCCCTGGGACCTGGTGGCGGTCGAGTCGACCTGCCCCCATTGCACCTCGGGCGAACGGATCACCGTCCAGGCGAGCCAGAACGAAGTCCTCAGGTTTCTCGGGGTCGATGCCGAGGCGACCAACTGGGGATGGCTTTCAGACCGATGCCGTTTCGGGTTCCACCACATCGAATCGGATGATCGCCTCACCTCGCCACTGATCCGTCAGGACGACGGCTCGTTCACCGAGGCCTCGTGGGGCGAAGCTCTCGATCTGGTTGCTTCCCGCCTCGGGGAGATACGTGATGCCGGTCAGCAGACCGCAGTGCTGGGTGGTGCCCGCGGGACCAACGAAGATGCCTACGCATTATCAAAGTTCGCCCGGGTGGCCCTGGGGACCAACAACGTTGACGCCCAGATGGACGACGGCCTGGAGCCTCAGTTCCTGGTCGGAACGCCCGATCGAGCGCTGATCGCTGAGCTCGACGGGGCTCGGACGATCGTCGTGTGGGCATCCGATCTCAAGGAGGAGCATCCAACGCTCTACCTCAGGGTTCGCCACGCTGCCCAGGAACGGGGTGCAAACCTCGTCGTCATCCATCCGCGTCGCACCGGTCTTGACGACCGCGCCACCCATCGAATCGCGTATCGGCCGGGGGCCGGGGCCGATGTCCTGACAGGGTTGAGGGGAGACGGCTACCCGGAAATCAACGCCGTTCTCGCCGAGGGACCCATCGTCGCGCTGGTGGGGAGGACGGGCTACGGAGAAGACCCCCGACTGGCCGAAGCCGTGGCCGCCTGGGTCCGCACCCTCCCTGATGCCAAGCTCCTCCCGTTGGTGCGCCGCTCCAACACCTACGGGGCACTGGACATGGGTCTGGCCCCCAGTCTGCTGCCAGGCCGGGTGGCAGTCGGTTCCTCCGATCTCGGCGGGATGTGGGGCGAACTTCCAACAGCGCGGGGACGCGACGCCCGCGGGATCCTCGACGGTCTCGCGGCGGGTGAGATCATCGGCCTGGTCCTCGTCGGCGCCGATCCGGTGCGCGACGTGCCTGACGGATCACAGGCGAGGAGCGCGATCGACAATGCCCGCTTCGTGGTCGCGATCGACCTCTTCCTGACCGACTCCTCACGATTGGCCGATGTCGTGCTTCCGGCCGAGGGATTCGCCGAGAAGGAAGGGACCGTCACCAACGTCGAGGGCCGGGTCCAGAAAGTTGCCCGGGTGGTACCCGGGCCGGGCCAGAGCCGGGCCGATTGGTCGATCCTCGATGACATCGCCGCTCGCATGGGCCGACCCATCGGAATGGAGTCTGCCGGGTCGATCGCCAAGGAGATCTCGGTAGTTGCGGCGGCTTACGACGGTGTCACCTGGGACGTCGTGGAGGGCGTCCGAGACGGAGTGGTGGTACCGCTGGAACCCGCCCGTCGGGTGCTTTCCTACATCCCGGTTGACACGCCCGGGAAGACCAGGTCCGGGGAGTTTGTCCTCCACTACGCCCGGACGATGTTCGACGACGGCGTCCACGTCCGGCACGGGTTGTCGCTGGCTGAGCTGGCTCCCGGAGCTGCGGCTCACCTCCATCCAGACGATGCTCGCCGGCTCGGCCTCAAAGAGGAGTCGGTGGTCGACGTCAAGACGAGTGCCGGATCGGCTCGGCTGCCGGTCCGCATCGATGAGACTCTCATTCACGGGGTCGTCTACGTGCCGTTCAATCAGCCCGGAACGCCCTCATTGGGCTCGGATCCGGTGGTAACCGTCACCAAGGTCTGAACCTGGTTTCGTTGCTGAAGATCCGCCCATTCGAGCCCACCGACGAAGCCGAGGTCATCGCGTTGTGGCAGGAGTGCGATTTGTCACGAAGTTGGAACGATCCCCACCTCGACATCGCCCGCAAGCAAGATGCCCGGGACGGGCTGTTCCTCGTCGCCGAGATGGACGAGTCGGTGGTCGGCACTCTGATGGCCGGCTACGACGGTCATCGGGGTTCGATCAACTACGTCGGGGTCCTCCCGGCCCATCGGAGGATCGGGATAGGGAGGAAATTGATGTCGGCGGCCGAGGAACTACTCCTAAAGCGAGGCTGTCCCAAGATCAACCTTCAGGTTCGGATCGAAAACCTCGAAGCGGTCGAGTTCTATCGCCGCCTGGGCTATGAGACGTTCGAGGTCGTGGACCTGGGCAAGCGGCTTATCACCGATTGAGCCGCCCTGCCGCCCTCAGGACCGACAAGGCTTGGACCGTCACCCACGGGTTCATCCTCTTCGCACTCGTGCCGCCCCAATCGACGGCTGCAGTGTTGCTGGACATCTTCGCGGAGGTCGAATAGAACCTGGCATCGGCCGGCCAGCCGCCATCAGCCAGGCGCTTCGACTCCAGGAGGTCAAGGGCTGGTTCGCATCGTGGGTCTCCGAGCAGGTTCAACTCGGCCATCGCCACCAGGCCGCCCAAGACGTCGTAGTGCCAGTAGAGCGGAAAGTGCAGCTGCAGGAATTTGTCGTCGATAGGCTCGCCATCGCGGCGCCGTCGAAACAGATCACGAGCAAGGAAGACCTCGGCGGCGGCCCGGGCCGCATCGGCCGCCTTCTCGTCCTGACGCCAGGCGGCGTAGGCAGCGAGGCCACGCATGGGTGTGAGCGTTTCCATGAACGACGACGTGTCGGCAGAAGGGTTGCGGTCGCAGTTCCAACCGCCGTCCGGCCATTGCCAGTGGAGGAGTCGCTCGGCCAGCCGGTCAGCCCGCTCGTCTCCCAATCCGAGCCGCATCATCGCCCGGAGGGCGTTGCCCTGTTGGGATCCGCAACGCCGGTGCCGGCCCTGCATGATCGGAACACCCTCCCGGCCATATGCGCTCGCTTTGGATTTCGCCTCGAACTCCAGGTAGTAACGGTCGCCCAGCCACTGATCCGCCACTCTGTCGCGCAATGGCTCCAGTTCGCTCGCCTCCCGCGGGTAGCCCAGGTCGGCCAGATCGGCCAGCACCCAGTGAGCACCGTGCCACTTGGCGTAGACGTTGCCGGCCGGAACCCCGGCCAGGAGCGCTTGCGCCCTGCTCGACCTCCGTACCTCTTCAGCCAGGTCGCCGAGGGCGGATTCGGGCTCACCGAGAACGTCACGCCTCACCCTCAAGACGACTGAGGGCTCGTCCTGGGCGAGCAAGGCCCCAATCACGCCGTCGACGTCCGATGTCACTTGGCCCCAAAAGCTACCCCGTCCATAAGCTCTCGGGCGACTTCGCCAGTGCCCCCTACCGCTGGCCGCCAGTTCGGCAGCCAGCGGTAGGTGTGGGGGGCTTCGGCAAACCCGTTCGTGAACCCGCAGTGGCGGGTTTGTTGGGCCGGTCGGGCGGTTCCTAAGCTCCGGCAAGGTATGGACCTGCCCGTTCGACAGATGATTCCGCCCCTGACGTCCGGGATCTATTGATGGACGGCGTTGATCTTCTGATAGTGATCGGACGGGTAGTGGTGGTCTTTGTGATCCTGCTGGCCACCACGGTCCTCAATGTCTGGATCGAGCGCAAGGTCCTCGCCAAGATGCAGAATCGAGTCGGGCCCAACCGCGCCGGACCGTGGGGTCTTCTCCAGACCGTGGCTGATGGCCTCAAGCTGTTCTTCAAGGAGTCGATCACTCCTCGCAAGGTCGAGTACGGGGTCTTCGTTTTGGCGCCATTTCTGGCGATCATCCCGGCCTTCCTGATCTTCCTGGTGGTCCCCTTCGGGAGACCTTTCACCATCGGCGGCCACGAGGTGATCCTCCAAGGTGCGGATCTCAACATCGGCGTTTTGTTCATCCTCGCAATGTCGTCTCTGGCGGTCTACGCAGTGGTGCTGGCGGGCTGGTCGTCGGGCTCCAAGTATCCGCTCCTGGGCGGCGTGCGGGCGACCGCCCAGGCGATCTCCTACGAAGCGGCCATGGGGCTGGCGATGGTGTCGGTGGTGATGTTCTCGTCCACCAGCGGCGATGGGGGGACGTTGTCCCTGGCCGGGATCGTCGAGCGGCAAGCCGGCACATTTGCCGATGTTTTTCCCAACCTATCGGCGATCGCTCAGTTCATCCCGAGATGGAACCTCATTCCGCAGTTCGTGGCATTTGTCATCTTCTTCGTCGCCATAACCGCCGAAACCAATCGCTCGCCCTTCGACCTCGTAGAGGCGGAGCAGGAACTGGTGGGAGGGTTTCACACCGAGTACTCCGGCATGCGGTTCGCCATGTATCAGCTCGCCGAATACTCCAACATCTTCTCGATGTGTGCCATCTGCGCGAGTCTGTTTCTCGGTGGCTGGAACGGGCCGACGTGGGATGGCAGCCTCCCCGCCTTCATCTCCGGGGTGCTTCCGACATTCTGGCTTCTGGTCAAGACCTATGTCCTCTTTTTCATCCTCATATGGCTGCGGGCAACGCTGCCTCGCATGAGATATGACCAGCTCATGCAGCTGGGTTGGAAGCGGCTGATCCCCGGCGCCCTGGTCTGGCTAATACTGTCGACAGTGGTGATCGGTGTCCGTCAGTTCGGTCTCCCCTGGAATTCATTGTGAACCGACCGGGAAGGAGCAGCTGATGGGGGCTCTGGCAGAGTTTTTCAAAGGCCTTCGCGTCACCGGCAAGGTGATGGTGGACACCGTCGCGGGTGACGGCCTCGTCACCACTCAATACCCCAAGGAGTTCCGCCAGAAGCCCCAGCGCTTCCACGGTCGTCATGTCCTCAACCGCTACCCCGACGGCATGGAGAAATGCATCGGCTGCGAACTCTGCGCCGGAGCCTGTCCCGCCCGCTGCATCTACGTGCGCGGGCTCGATAACCCACCCGGCCAACCGGTCAGTCCTGGCGAGCGATTCGGATTCGTCTACGAGATCAACATGCTCAGGTGCATCTTCTGCGCCCTGTGCGTGGAAGCGTGCCCCACGGAAGCCATCACGATGACCTCCCTGTTCGAGATGTCGACTGCCAATCGTGAAGACGCCGTCTACACCAAGAACGAGCTGCTGATGCGGCCGGACGGCTCGGTACCTCACATGTTCCCGGACGATCCCCTGGCCCAGCACTCCGAACTGGAGACGGCTGACGGCTGGCTTCGCGCTACCGCTCCCAGCGGGGTGGCGGCCTACGAAGGCGTCAAGTCGTGGCAGGGAACTCCGGGCTCTGCCAACTGGGACCCCGAGCCCACCCAGGACGAGATCGACCGATGAACGCACCCCGCACCCCGCACTACGCACTACCTGTCCGCCATGGTTGAGCTCGTCGTATTCGCCTTGATGGCCGGCGCATCAGTCCTCGGAGCCCTGACCGTGATTCGGGCTCGCAACCCCGTCTATGCGGCAATGGGTTTGCTGGCCACCCTCTTTTCGATGGGGGTCCTCTACGTTCTCAACCTGGCTCACTTCGTGGCGGCAGTCCAGATCATCGTTTACGCCGGAGCGGTGATGACGTTGTTCTTGTTCGTGATCATGTTGATCGGGGTCGACAAAGCCGAGGATCTCAGTGAGACCATCCCTCATCAGCGGCGTCTGGCGATGGCCCTGGGTTTGGTGGCGGTCGGGATAGCCATCGCCCTCATCGCCCGGGGGAGGTTCTCGTGGGTGCCGGTCGTGTCGACCCTGGCCGATCCTCAGGCGACCAACGGAACCGTCGAAGCGATCGCCGAACCCTTGTTCGGTGAGTGGGTCCTGGCGTTCGAAGCCACGGCCCTTCTTCTCACGATCGCAGCCGCGGGGTCCATCGCTCTGGCCTCCCACCGCCGGCCGGTCGCCGGTGCAGAGCAGGAGACCAAGGTCAATTGAGCTTCGTGGTGACCCCGGGGTGGTACATGACCCTCGCCGCGATCCTCTTTGGAATCGGGGCGCTGGGGATTTTGATCAGGCGCAATGCCCTCGTCATGTTCATGTGCATCGAGTTGATGCTCAATGCGGTCAATCTCACGTTCATCGCCGCCGGCCGCGCCCTCGGCGACCTCGACGGCCAGCTCGCCGTGTTCTTTGTTCTCGTTGTAGCCGCAGCCGAAGTTGTGGTCGGTCTGGCCATCATCGTGGCGATCTTCCGGCTTCGCCAGACCGCCTCGGTCGACGACCTGTCGGAGATGAAGGGATGACCACCAGTCGGAAGTCGGAAGTCGGAAGTCGGAAGTCGAACGGGGGGCTGACGGCAGCTTCCGTCTTCAGTCTTCCGTCCTCCGCCTCAGGTGGCACCAGATGAATCTTCAGGGGTTGCTTTGGCTAGTCATCGCCCTTCCACTGGCCGGGGCGGTCTTCCTGCATTTCCTCGGACGCCGGATCGGTGAGCCGCGGGCGGGCTACGTCGCTTCGCTCGCCGTCGCCGGATCTTTTGCCATTGCCCTGGGTGCCTCGCTGCCGTTCTTCTCCAACGGTTCTCACGGCGCTCAGATCGTGCTGTGGGAGTGGATGCCGGCGGTCGGTGCCAGTTTCGAGATCACCTGGGACCCGCTCGCCGCCCTGATGACGCTGGTCGTCACCGGAGTGGGGTCGTTGATCCACGTCTACGCGATCGGCTACATGCACGGCGACCCCCGATTCTCCCGTTTTTTCACGTATCTGAATCTGTTCGCGGCGTCGATGCTCACCCTGGTCCTGGCGGGGAACTTCGCCATGTTGTTTCTGGGCTGGGAACTGGTCGGCCTCTGCTCGTTCCTATTGATCTCGTTCTGGTTTACGAAGCCCACCGCAGCCGCCGCCGGGAAGAAGGCTTTCATCGTCAACCGGATCGGTGATCTCGGTTTCCTGATCGGATTGATGCTGATCTTCTTGTCGTTTCAGACGCTTTCGTTCACCGGCATCTTCGAGCGGGCCGAGGAAGTGCTCTCGCCCAACATGGCTACCGCCATCGGCCTCTTGATGCTGGTTGGAGCCGCGGGCAAGTCGGCCCAGATCCCTCTATATGTCTGGCTGCCTGACGCGATGGAGGGCCCGACTCCGGTCTCCGCCCTGATTCATGCGGCCACGATGGTCACAGCCGGCGTCTATGTCATAGCCCGCTCGGCTGCCATCTTCGAGATCTCGCCGGTGGCCGGGCCGGTCGTGGCCACCATCGGCGCCGTCACCGCGTTGTGGGCAGCGACGATCGCGATTGCGCAAACCGACATCAAACGGGTCCTGGCCTACTCCACGATCAGCCAGCTGGGCTACATGTTCCTCGCCGTCGGGGCCGCTGGTTACGTGGCTGGTGTCTTTCACCTGATGACCCATGCCTTCTTCAAGGCACTGCTTTTCCTCGGGGCAGGGTCGGTGATCCACGGGATGCACGATCAACAGGACATGTCGAAGATGGGCGGCCTCCGCAAGGCGATGCCGGTGACTGCTGCCACTATGGCGGTCGCAACCATCGCCATTGCCGGCATCCCGCCCCTCGCCGGGTTCTGGTCCAAGGACGAAATTCTGGGAGTTGCTTTCGGCAAAGGGGGATGGTTCAGCGTCCTCTGGGTCGTCGGCCTGGTGACGGCCTTGCTCACGGCCTTCTACATGACCCGGCAATTCGTCCTCGTGTTCATGGGTGAGCCGCGTTGGG
Source organism: Acidimicrobiia bacterium (assembly GCA_035281305.1). Lineage (GTDB taxonomy): Bacteria > Actinomycetota > Acidimicrobiia > Spongiisociales > ZC4RG35 > DATEEG01. The sequence goes on from DATEEG010000232.1 coordinate 9,816, forward strand.
ATCCCGATGTTCATCCGCATGAGTCGCCCAGGGTGATGACCGTGCCGTTGATCGTCCTCGCCGGCCTGTCGATCGTCGGCGGTTTGGTCAACACTCCGTTCCGGCTTGGGCTCGAACACTTCCTCGAACCGTCTTTCGAGGGCGTGCAGATGTCACACCCACCGGAAGGGTGGGGGATGTTCGCCTTGCTCGCTGCTCTGAGTGTCGGCGCCGGACTCGCCGGGGCCGCTGCCGCCGTTCTCACCTACAACCGCCCGGCCGAGTTGTGGCGACGGTTCGAGACGTCGTTCGGGAGGCTCTGGGAGGCGTGGCAGAACGCCTACTGGGTGGACGACCTCTACGGCATGGCCATCGTCGACCCGGGCCGGAAGGCAGCCGAAATTGCGGCCTTTCGCTTCGACCTTCCCGTGGTGGACGGTCTGGTCAACGGGGCGGGACGATTGGTCAGGGAGGTGGCGGGTTGGGCCCGGGGTCTCCAATCCGGTCTGGTGCGCAGCTACGGCCTCTTGTTCGGGGCCGGGACCATCGCGGTGATCGCCTGGATGCTGGCGAGGGGAGCATGAGCTCGCTGCGCTCGCCCGTTATGCGCTTTGCGTTTTGCGTTTCGCGTTTGGAACGCACCACGCACCACGCCCCTTCCATCACTCCCGTAGGGCTCTCGTGCTGACCGCCCTCATCGTTCTTCCTGCTGTTGGGGCCCTCGTCGTTGCTTTGCTGCCCAAGCGGCGGACTGAGCTTTACATGCCTGTCGGCGTGACCCTCTCGTTGCCGGCCTTAGCCCTTTCCGGTTATCTCTTCGCGACCTTCGAACCGGGCGTCGCCGGATTCCAGTTCGTCGAGCGGGCCGCCTGGTACCAGCCATGGTCGGTGTACTGGCATCTGGGAGTCGACGGCATTTCGCTTCCGCTGGTCATGCTCACCGCGCTGCTGGTGCCACTCGCTCTGGCGGCGTCCACCGCCATCAAACACAGGGTGAAGGAGTTCGTTGTCTACACCCTCCTTCTCGAAGCGGGCCTGATCGGCGTGTTCCTGTCCCTCGACCTGTTCCTGTTCTTCGTTTTCTTCGAGGCGATCCTGATACCGATGTACTTCATCATCGGAATCTGGGGCGGGGAGAGGCGTATATACGCCGCCATCAAGTTCTTCCTTTACACCGCTTTCGGATCGGCCCTGATGCTGGCCGCGATCATTGCTCTGGCGATCATCCACCAGCGCCAAACCGGGGTGCCGTCTTTCTCCTACATCGAACTCTTCGATCTCGCCCTTCACCCGACCACCGAGCGCTGGCTCTTTGCCGCTTTCGCCCTTGCGTTTGCGATCAAAGTTCCGATCTTTCCGTTGCACACGTGGCTCCCCGACGCCCATGTCGAAGCTCCCACCGCCGGGTCAGTTCTGCTGGCCGGTATCCTCCTGAAGCTCGGAACCTACGGTCTCTTGCGATTCAACCTCGGCCTCTTCCCGCAGGCCACCGTCGACTTCGTTCCTGTGCTGGCGGTGCTGGCGGTCATCGGGATCGTGTACGGAGCGGTGGTGGCGATAGTGCAACCAGACCTCAAGAAGCTGGTGGCCTACTCCTCGGTCTCCCACCTGGGTTTCATAGTGCTGGGGACATTTGCCTTGACCTCAGGCGGTCTGGCCGGCGGGGTCATCCAGAACGTCAATCACGGTTTGACCACGGGCGCTCTGTTTCTTCTGGTGGGGATGATCTACGACCGCCGTCACACCAAGAAGATCGAGGACTTCGGTGGTCTCGCCAAAGTGATGCCGATCTATTCGGGACTCTTCCTCTTCACCGCTTTTGCCTCGATCGGCCTGCCCGGGCTGAACGGCTTCATCGGAGAGTTCATGGTCCTCCTCGGAAGCTTTCCGTCCCTCCCGGTTCACGTGATCGTCGCCGCCAGCGGGGTGGTACTCGCTGCCATCTACTTGCTGTGGGCCTACGAGCGGGTATTCACCGGGGTCCCCGACAAGCCTGAGAATCAAAAGTTGCTCGACCTGTCGGTGAGGGAGATTTCCATACTGGCCCCTCTGGTGTTTCTGATGATCCTGCTCGGCGTCTACCCGAAAATCCTGCTCGATCGCATCGAGCCGTCGACCGAGGCGGTCCTTGATCGCATC
>DATEEG010000233.1:0-6278 GCA_035281305.1 Acidimicrobiia bacterium
TCCTGGTTACGGCCGGGTTGATGAGCGCCCTGGCGGTCGCGCGCCGGGGGATCACCCGGCCGATCATCCTGGTCCTCATCGTGTTGCAAGCGATACCCGTTTTCGGGCTCGGGATGGTGGCCTTGTGGGCGCCGCCGATCATCGTGGTGGGCGTGGCGGTCATGTGGCGGATCTATATCGAGCGCCTGCAACGCTCGACTCTGACTCCTCGCAGTGACTCCCGGGTCGCCCCCGGTGCGAGGAGGGTGGTCGAAGACCTGCTGCGGCTCGGGTTTCAGACGGTCGGTTCCGTCGATGCCCGCGGGCCTGACTACAAGACCGTCTTTACCTACCTGGTGTCCTCCGACCGGCGAACTTTTGCAGTCGCGGCCGATCGAGTCGGCACCCTCGCCTCTATTTACGGAAGGAGGATCATGGTCACGATCGATCGCTCATCGACCCCGGTCCCCGCCACCGAGCTTCGCCAGCGGGTGCAGGGCGATATCGGCGAGATGTATGAGGCCCACAAAGAAGCGTTGCGGGTGATCTCCGACCACGGTCAGGAGCCCGACCATCTCGTTCCTGCCAGGGTGATCGAACGTGCGATCGAGCACGAGCGCCGCTCGCTGGAGCACCTGGGTGACCGCCCCTGGTGGGTGGGAGGCCAGATCTTTCTGGGGATGATTCGGCGCCGCCCCCCCGACTCCGCCCGGATTGCGGACGACCCCGCCACTGCCGCTCGGGTCGAGTCATGGATCGAATCCGACACGCGGCCCGCACTCGGAGTCGGGCCGTGACTCCGCTGCGGCAGATGATCGGGGGCAGCCAACAGGATCTCTGACAGCTTCACGGGTCGGTGTGGTCGACCCGGACCACGCGGCGTTCGGCCACGGAGCGGGCAATGGCATCACACAGCTGCATGCTCCGCAGGCCGTCGATTCCCGAGGCGTTCGGTTCCTGACCGGACAAGACGGCTCTGGTGAATGCCGCCACGGAGCGCTGATGAGCCCCGGGAGCCGGGTAGGGCGTCGTGGTCTCGCCCTCCGCGGTCGTAACTGTCAGCCGGCCGTCGACTCTGGCCCTGGTCAGCCCGAAGCCGGCGATACGGCCCTTAGTGCCGAAGAAGACGACGTCGTTGCGCGGATAGGCAAGCCGCTCGTTGCAGTTGACGTACGCCATGGTTCCGTTGGCGAAGCGGATCAGAACCATGCCCAGCCTCTCAACCGCACCGCTGCCCGGTTCCTGGTCGAACATCGCCGCCACCTCGACCGCCTCCGAGGCGAGTATCAAACGCAGAAAGTCGAGGGCGTGAACCCCGACGTTGTAGACGCTGCCGAGGCCGGCCATCTCGGGACTGGTTCGCCAGTTGTCGTAGTGGCGAGTCCCTGAACCAACTTCGATTTCGACCGCCTCGACCTCGCCGATTACACCGGCGGCGATCATCTCCTCGACGTCACGCACCCAGACGAGGTGGCGGTTGTGGAAATTGATGCCGAACTTCACCCCGGCGCGACGGCACTCCTCGATCTCTTCCATCGCGTCGGGAACATTGGTCGCCATCGGCTTGTCACAGAGGACATGCTTGCCGGCCCGGGCCGCGGCGACGACCTGTTGGGCGTGGAGAGAGTTCGGCGTGGCGATGAATACCGCCTCGACCTCGGGGTTGGCCAGCATGCGGTCATAGTCGTCGTAGGCGAATCGAGCTCCGAACCTGGCTGCGAACGCATTTGCCCGTCCCTGGTCGCGGCTCACTCCGGCCACCACGTCACAGCTCTTCTCGGCGACCATGGCCGGGGCGATCGTCGAGTAAACGATGTTGCCGAGGCCGATCACACCCCAGCCGAGCGTTGTCATATTCCCAAAAGCCGGGCCGGATTGGTTGAGACGATCGCGTCTTTCTCGGCGTCAGTCAGTTCAGGAAGCCCCCTCACCCAATTGACCGGGTCTTTGAGAAACATGGGGGCGGGATAGTCGGTCCCGAGCACGACCTGATCGATCCCGACGGCGTCGATGATGTAGCGGAGAGCGGGTCCGCTGTACGTGCAGCAGTCGTAGTGGAAGCGGGCGAGGTAGTCGCTCGGCGGTTTGGTGATGTCGTACAGCGCCGCCGGATCCTTCCCGAACGGCGGGGTGAGCCCCGACTCCGGGTAACCCCCTTCCAGGGCCCCCGCCACCTTGTCCATCCGGGAGATGCCAAAGGCGGTGTAGCCGCCACCATGGGCGAGGAGAACCTTCAGGTCGGGGCACCGGTCCATCACACCGCCGAAGACCAGAGCCCCGAAGACCAGGCTGCGCTCGGTGAGGTTGCCGACGGCGTTGCCGAGCTTGTATCGGCGGATCCGGTTGTTGACCACGGTGTCGCCGCCCTGATGAAAGAAGACGATCGCACCGAGCTCTTCGGCCGCCTGGAAGAACGGGAGAAACTCCGGCTCGTCGTAGGTGCGTCCGGCGACGTGGTCGCTGACCATCGCCCCCTTCAGGTTCATCACCGTCATCACGTGTTCGAGTTCGTCGATCGCCGATCGAGGGTCCTGCATGGGAACCGTTCCCAGGCCCACGAACTTGTCGGGATGGCGCTCGACCATCTCGGCGATCTCTTCGTTGCATTCCCGGGCGATCACCTTCGTGATCTTGAGTTCGTTGGAGTACTGGTAGAAGCCGGCGTTGGGAGTCACTGCCTGCATGTCGACACCGTCAGCTTCCATGTCCGCCAGGCGTTCGTCGAGTCCCTGATCAAAGCGGCCCAGGCCCAGCTCTCCGGCGGAGCGGTCGAGGCCGTGCCAGGTCTCGCCGGCGCGGACCACTTTCTTGTAGCGTTCCGGCGTCACGTGGGCATGCGTATCGATCACGGGCACTTGCAGCTCTCCCCTGGTTGATTGCCTGCGGAAGGGCACCGTGCCCCCCGCAAGTTGATGGCGGTCGCCATTCCCGAATAATGCTGCAATCTATATTCTGCGAATCGGGCCAAGAGCGTAAGGAGAGACCGACATCACCGACCTCATCAAGCACCGGTTGGCGCGGGGCGAGAGGCTGATCCTTTTCGCCGTGGGGCGGATGTTCCACCCCAACATCGTTCAGTACCTGGGCATGGAGGGCGGCTTCGACGGGTTCTGGATCGACCTCGAACACGGCGGGCTGACGGTTGGCGACATCGAGATCGCCGCCATGGCCGGCCGGGCTCACGGACTGGATTGTTTCGTCCGGGTTCCGCCCACCGACTACGCCACCGTCACTCGATGCTTCGAGAGCGGCGCCACCGGGATCATGGCCGCGCAAATCACTTCGGCCGCTCACGCCGAGGAGGTCGTCAAGTGGTCGAAGTTCGCCCCCCGGGGCCACCGGGGGATGAATCCCCTTGGTTATGACGGCGGCTACGGATCCATCCCGATGGCCGAATTCGCGGAGCGGCACAACCGCGACTCCTTTGTGGCAGTGATGATCGAAACGGCCACCGCGGTCGAGCAGGTGGATGCGATCGCGGCCATCGACGGCGTCGATCTGCTTTTCGTCGGGCCGTCGGACCTGAGCCAGGCCATGGGCGTCATCGGCGACATCAACCACGAGAGGTGTATCGCCGCCATCGATCGGGTTGCGGCCGCCTGTCGCAACAACGGAAAGCACTGGGGGGCCGTCACTCCCACTCCGTCTTATGCCTCGATGCTGGTCGAGAAAGGCTGCGCCCTTCTCACCCCCACCAACGACGTCAAACTCGTCGCGGCCGGAGTGGCGGCGGTGAAGAACCAATACTCCGATCTCTGGGTCCGCTGAAACCCCTACTACCGGTTTGGCGCGGAGTCCTGGTCCCCAGGTCCCGCGCCCAAGCGGGAAGGGCCGGAGCGGGAAGGATTGGTGGCCAGGACTTCGAGGACGGTGGCGACTGTGACCGCCGCTACCCGATCGACCGACTCCCGGGTGTTGCCGGCGAGGTGGGGAGTCAACACGAGTCCGTCGAGTCCCTCGAAGCGGGACGCCGGTTCTGGCCCGAGCGGTTCGGAGGCGAAGACATCGAGGGCGGCGCCGGCGATCGTCCCGCTGCGGAGCGCGGATGCCAACGCCGCCTCGTCGACGACTCCCCCCCGTGAGGTGTTGATCAGAACCGCCGTTGGCTTCATCTGACCGAGAGCTTGCGCTCCGATCAGGTTGCGGGTGTCGTCGGTGAGCGGAGTGTGGATGCTGAGCACGTCCGCTCGCTGGACGAGGTCGTCGAACGACACACGCTCAGCCTGAGCCCACATCGGGTCGGTGGCCGCGACGAACGGGTCGTGGGCAATGACCTCCATGTCGAACGCCGCTCCCCGCCGGGCGATGTGACGGGCAATTGCACCGAATCCGAGGAGCCCGAGAGTTTTGCCAGAGACCTCGGTTCCGAAGGCATGACCCTGGCGGGGCCATTGCCCGGCCACCATCGAAGCGGTCATCCCGAACACGGGTCGGAGAAGGGTGAGCATCGCCCCGAATACATACTCGGCGACAGAGACGGCGTTGGCTCCGATCGCCGGCTTGACGAGGATGCCAGCCGAGGCACAAGCATCCATGTCGATGTTGTCGAGTCCCACGCCCAGGCGACCCACCACCACTAGCTCACGGGCTGCGGAGATGAACTCCTGGTCGATCCGGGTCCGGTTGCGAATCAGAATCGCTTGGGCGCCGGTCACAGCTGCCAGCAGGCGGGCCCGTTTTCCGTAGAGGTCGGCGTCGTAAGCCACATTGTGGTGCTCTCGCAAGCGGCCGAGGAACGGTTCGCCCAGGAACTCCGACACGAGGATTCGCGCCATATCGAGAGTCCTACTTCGAAGAGCCAGTGGTGAGGCCGGCGACGACGTATCGCTCGATCCGGGAATAGACCAGAACGAACGGGAGGATGGTGAGGATCGTGAACGCCGCCTCACCCGGGAAGTTGGCGATCCCTTCGATCCCCTGCATCAGGTACAACTCGAAGGGCAGCGTCCTGTTGCCGGGGGTGGAGGTCAGCACCAGGACCAAAGTGAACTCGTTCCATGCCTCGCGGAACGCGAGAACCCCGATTGTGATCATTGCCGGCGCCGCCAGGGGAGCCACGATGTACCGCATGCGGCCCCACAGGCTGGCCCCATCGACATTGGCCGCCTCTTCGATCTCACGTGGAATCTGCTGGAAGAACCCAACCATCAACCAGACCGCCAGCGGAAGAAGCATTCCGGAATAGACGATCACGAGGGTCAGGCGCTTGTCCAAGAGGCCCAAGGTGACGGCCAGTCGATAGATGGGGACCATCAATCCCAGGCTCGGTACGAGCCTGGGAAGGAGGGTGAACAAAAGGAGCAGATGTCTTCCCCGGAACCTGAATCGGGCGAAGGCATAAGCGGCCGGAACGCCGATGGCCAGGGTCAGGAGCGTAGTGCCCGCTCCGACGACAAGGCTGTTGACCAACGAGGTGGTGAAGCTTTCGCTCGCCAGCACTTCCCGGTAGGCCTCGAGGTTGGGGTTGGATGGAATCAATCCGGGATCGGCAAAGACATCGGCCCGCTCCTTGAACGAAACGGAGAACGTGACCAGGAACGGGGCCAGGGTCCAGATCAAGAGGATGACGAGAGGCGTGATCAAGAGTGCTTGCCTGAGTGCTCGCCTGAGCCATCCCCCGACCCCGCGCGGTTTTTCGGGGGGAACGCCCAGGACCGCGGTCGCGGCCCGGGCGGTGGAGGCGGCGAAGGCCGGATCGTCGGCTGATGAGATGTCGGTCATTGTTGGTACTCGAAGCGTCGACCGACCATCACATACGCCAGGGTGAGAAGGGCATTCAGTACGAGGATGAAGGTGGCGATCGCCAGCGCCTGGTTGAACTCAAGGCTCCTAAACGCAACCGTGTACATCTCCATCGCCAGCGTCTGCGTTGCCTTCAACGGACCGCCCCCGGTCATTGCCAGAACGACCCCGAGGCCGGTGAGCGTCGAGTACGACAGCCACACGGTGCTGATCAACACCTGGGGGGCGAGGAGAGGAACCGTGACCCGCCGGGCCCGGGTCCAACCGGTGGCACCGTCGACCAGCGCGGCGTCGAGGTAGGACTTGTCGATCGTCATGAGACCGCCGAGAAGCAGCAATATCGTCAGGGGAAGGTCGGTCCAGGCCTGGGCGAGGATGACGACCAGCATGGCCAGGGCCGGATCTGCCAGCCACGAGGGCCCGTCCAATCCGAAGAATTCGATCACCCGGTTGAGGGTGCCGAACTGGCTGTTGAACAGGATCCGGAACATCACCGCGGCAGCAACGTTCGAAACCAGGTACGGGGCGACCGTGACCGCTCGCAGGAATCTCAGTTT
>DATEEG010000234.1:0-2065 GCA_035281305.1 Acidimicrobiia bacterium
AGGGTCCATCAGCCCCGAAGACCGGGCGAGGATCAAGGCCACATTCAAACGAACCTGGCCCGATGACGTGGCCCGGATCTACGGAGCCTTCGCCTGGTCGGTCGCTCACGCCTCGGCCGAGAGATGGCGCGCCTCACTCGCCTCCCCGGCCCAACAAGAAGAGATGCTGTGGAGGCTCCTGCGGTTGGAAGCAGCGCCCTACTTCGTCCTGGGAAGCACGGCCGCCGGCCAGCCTCTCCACTACCGCACGTCGACACCCTGGGACTTCAGGAATCGCTACCGGATCCGTTCATTCGACATCTGGCCCGACGCCGCCGGCCAGCCCCTGGTCCGATGGAGATCGGACGTATTCGATGCGTCCAACGGCGAGAACTCCATCACCGAGGGCCACATCGAGATCAGGTGGAGTCACGGTCGATTTGCCGGCAATCCGGAGGCGAAGATCTATCTCGACTCGCCCCACCATCGGGTGGCCGGCTATCAGCCCCTTACTGTTCCACGGGAGGGGTGACGATAAGTGCCGCCGCCCCGGCTCCTCCCGGGCTGCATCTGAGCCTCCCAAGCCCAACCCGACCGTCCACCGATCGCAGGGCTTCGACCGCGGTACCGCTTGCTTGCAGGTACGCTTGCAGTTGCAAGCATCAACAAGGAGCAGCAGTTGGAGCTGGCCGACGCGGCCGTCACCGTGGCTTTGGCGGACGGGACCGAGGTAGAACTCCGCCCGGTTGGGCCAGACGACAAACCCCTCCTGGAAGAGGGCATGGCCATGCTCTCTCCGGACTCGCGCCGGCTCCGGTTCATGTCTCCGATCGAGAACCTCTCCAGGTCGCAACTCGCCTATCTGACCGAGATCGACCACGAGAGCCACCTGGCCTGGGGCGTGACCGTGGGGAACAAGCCGGTCGCGGTTGGGCGCCTGGTCCGCCTCGCCGCTTCCCCCGAGGTCGCCGAGATCGCCATAACCGTCGTCGACGAATGGCAACGTCGCGGTATCGGCCGGCTTCTGGTCCGGGTTCTGGCCGAAATAGGTCGATCGGTCGGCATCGAACGATTCGAATTCGAGGCCCTGCCGGAAAACGAAGGCATAGTCCGGTTGCTCGGGAGTTTCGGAGCGACCCACGAATACGAAGAGGGCATCGTCTCGGGGTCCATGGAGATCGCCGCCATCGCGCCGATTTCCTATCTGAGAGGGAACATTCTCGAGCTGGCCACCGCCGCCCGGCGTTTCGGGAATCCGCCCGGGCCGGCGCCTGCTCAACCTTCCAGGCCCCGGAGGAGACGGGGCACGAATTCCGCCTGAGCCGGGTTCAGGAGGCGCCGGGCTTCGCTCGGGCTGCACCAGGCGACCCGGTCGATCTCGGGAAACTCTTGCCGTTGTCCCCGCCAGACCATCGAGAACACACCCGGGATGAGATGAGCTGGATCGAGGTCGGCTTCAACGGCCCAGCCCAGGACCGTCTTGCCCGACTTCAGACGAACGCTCCCCAGGTCGAGCCATATGCCCGCGGGGGCCGACCAACTGGTCTCTTCCTGGAACTCGCGGGCCGCTGCCGCCTTGGGATCTTCTCCCTGGAGTACCTCGCCTTTGACGATGCTCCAATGTCCGGCGTCCTTCTTGGCCCAAAGCGGCCCTCCCGGATGGGCGATCAGGACTTCGATCGCAGATGAGCGTCTGTAGGGCAACAGTCCGGCACTGATCCGCATACGACGAGAATAAGTGTGCGAGGGTTTGGCCCGATGCACTGCGGAACCTCGATGGCCCGAGTCTGACAATCGATCAGCGCAGGAAACGGAATCGGCCGGTCTCGCGCAAATTCGGCGCGCCAGTCCGCGTCGGGCGACACCTGGCGTGACGCTCCCGGTTCCCGGGACTCTTGGCCCGAATTACGGATTCACCGGGAGCGGCGTCCCCGGTCCTACGCTGCGTCGGTGACCGACTCACGACTTCCGGCGATTCCGGTGGCGGACTTCAACCTGAATCCAGGCGAGCCTCTCGCCGCAGGTCTGCGCCGTCTGTCACTGGATCAGTTTGACCTTGCTCTTACCAACTTGAGGGGTCAATCCG
>DATEEG010000235.1:0-3623 GCA_035281305.1 Acidimicrobiia bacterium
ATCGAGACCTCTTTGACGGCGTCCTCGCCCTGTTCCATCAGCCAACCGGCGTGGTAAACCAGCTGCCGTCCGGCCTCGAGGCGCGCCGTCAGCATCGCAAGCCGCTGACGCACGGCCTGCTTTTCGAACAAGGGCGACCCAAAAGCCTTGCGTTGTCGAACATGTTCGACGGTGATCTCGAGAGCCCGACTTGCCTCACCGATGGCCTGAGACGCGATCGCCAGTCGCTCGTTCTGGAAGTTGGTCATGATGTAGTAGAAGCCGCGGTCTTGCTCCCCGATGAGGTGGTCATCGGGGACCCAACAATCGGCGAACGACAACTCCGCCGTGTCGGAGCAGTGCCAGCCCATTTTCGGCAACGCCCGACTCACTGAGAAGCCGACCGTGTCGCGGGGGACGACAAAAATCGATATGGCCCGCGATCCTTTGGCATCGCCGTGAGTCCGCGCCGCCACGAAGACCAGGTCGGCCGTTCCCCCGTTGGTGATGAACATCTTCGAGCCGTTGATCCGCCACCCATCGCCGTCGGGGCGAGCCCTGGTCCTGATCGATGCCACATCGGACCCGGCGTCGGCTTCCGTCACGGCGATTGCAGTGAGGGTTTCCCCGGTGAGCATGCCCGGAAGCCAGCGCTTCTTCTGGTCGTCAGAACCGAAGTTGAGGAGATACGGCATCGCCAGGTCGGTGTGGATGAGGGCAGTGATAGAGAATCCACCGTAGGTTGATCGACCAAGTTCCTCGGCAAAGGCGACCGACGCCAACGCGCCGAAGCCGACTCCTCCATAGTCCTCGGGAACCCTCAGCCCAAAGAACCCGATTTCACCCATCTTCTGCAGGACGCTCCGCGGAACCGTGCCGTCCTCCTCCCAGGCGTCACCGTTCGGAAGGACTTCCTGCTCGACGAAGCGACGGGTCTGGTCCCGGATCGCAATCAGATCGTTGTTGTCGTAGATCGAGGTCACAGCCTGAAGATAGGCGCAATATGCCGGTAGGGGGCACGGTACCGTGGCCGGGATGAGGTCCTCGTCGACCATGGTGGCGGTGGTTGCGGAGAGTGCTCGGCCCGCCCTCGTCCGCCTCGCCGAAAGTGCCGCCAACGTGGCGGCCGAAGCGGTGGGCGAGCTTCCCGAATCCTGGCCGGAAGCGGCTGCTCTGAGCCGGGCGACGTGGGACCGGGCGATTCGTCATCGTTTGATCTACACCGTGGTCGACATCGACCCCCTGGCGCCGGTGGTAATGGAGTGGTCCCGGCGCTTGCTAGGTCAGGAGCACGAGTTGGAGATGGCCATCGGAGCTTCCAACCCGCCCGACCCTCCCGACTTCTATCTCGTTGACGAGAACCTCGCGCCTCCGCTCATTGACTGGTACTTCGGCCATCTCCGCACCCTGTCTCCGGGGCGGGTGGTTCCGGTTCGTTTGGACCCCGACTCGATCTCGCACGCTCTGGGGTCGCTTGGCTACGGACCGCCCTTTCCCAGCGGTAAAGAACTGGCGGCCACGGCCCGCGACTTTGTCCCGCTGCCAGGCCTGTCCACCACACCCACCGAACACACGTTCGGTTAACATCAGGTGATGGGAGATTTTCGCTGGAGCCAACTGGCTGGCTCCCAGGATGGACTGTTCGAGAACAGCAGGCGCGTGGTGGGAAGGGGCGAGTATCGCGGGCTGACTTTTCACGAAGTAGAAGCCCGGTCGATCATCACCAAGTCCCCACCCTCGACACCGTGGTTCGGCTACTCGATCAACGCCTATCGGGGATGCAGCCACGCGTGCGTTTTTTGCTTCGCTCGTCCCACCCATGACTACCTCGGCTTCGACATGGGAACCGACTTCGATACGCAGATCGTCGTGAAGACGAATGCAGTCGACCTGGTCAGAGCTGAAACGGTGCCGGGGCGGTGGCCCGGGGATTCGATCGCCATGGGCACCAACACTGATCCCTATCAGGCGGCCGAGGGAAAGTACAAGCTCACACGAGGCATCATCGAGGTGCTGGTCGAGCGCAACAATCCATTCTCGATCCTCACCAAGTCCCCGCTGGTACTGCGGGACATCGCCCTCATCGCCGAAGCCGCGCATCGAACCGACGTCTCGGTTTCTTTTTCCGTGGCAACGGTCGACGAAGACGTTTGGCGTCGCACCGAACCCGGAGCACCTCACCCCCTTAAACGCCTCGAGGCGCTCGCCAGGTTTCGAGAGGCCGGCGTTCCGGGCGGAGTGATGATGGCCCCGTTGCTCCCCGGAATTTCAGACCGGCCGGATCAAGTCGCGGCCGTCAAGAAGGCCGCCCGCGACGCCGGAGCCGAGACATGTCATCCCGTCAGACTTCACCTGCGCGGCATGAGGAAGCATTTCCTCGATTGGCTGAGCGAGGACTCGCCAGACTTGCTCCAGCGATACGAGGAGATGTACCCCGAGCGCCACCCCAAACCCCGCCAACCGAAAACCGAAGTGCCCGACAGGAACCAGCTGAAGCTCCTCTAATCCCCCCTTTTCGCGCATCAAACGCGGCCCGGGGGCCGCGTTTGATGCGCGATAACCACATGAAGTGGAGGTGCCGGGGGTCGAACCCGGGTCCGCTGAACCGTTGGCGTCGGCATCTCCGAGCGCAGCCGTCGGCGAGCTTTTCGTTCGATGGGACCCCAACGGCGGGCTTCCCTTCGACTTATCCGGAGTTGATCTTTGCCCCCCGGTCCCGGAACCCGGAGGACGCATTCCGCATTGCGGCGCCCGATCCCGGCGAGGCGGACACCCACCGGGCGGACGGGCTGCTATTTAGTTAGGCAGCCAGTGCGAAGTTGTCTTCGGCACTTGTGTTTTTTTCCGGCTCTTTAACGAGGATCCGGAGACCTCGGCTCGCTTCCGACGCCGTAAAATTCAACGTCGAGACCATTTCACCCCCATGGGTAAAGCAAAGCTTAGTAGGCAGCCTTCACTAGGCAGGAGGCAGCCAAAACTGCCTACTGCCTCCGTTTCTTCATTGCTCGTTCGATCTCACGCTTCTGGTCCCGCTCTTTCAGGGTGTCGCGCTTGTCGATGGTGTTCTTCCCGCGGGCCAGCCCGAGGTTGACCTTGACCCTTCCCGAGCGGAAATGAAGATCGAGAGGAATCAGGGTCAGCCCCTGTTCGGCCACCCTCGCCGCGAGACGGTCGATCTCGCGCCGGTTCAACAGCAACTTCCTCGTGCGTTCGGGGTCATGTCCGCCACCCCGGGAGAACTCGTATGGAGCGATATACGTACCGATCAGAAACGCTTCGCCATCGCGGATGTGGGCGAAGCTGTCCTTGAGCTGTGCTTTGCCCTCTCGCAGGCTCTTCACCTCCGATCCTTCCAGCACGAGGCCCGCCTCGACCTGATCGAGAATTTCGTAGTCGTGCCGGGCGCGGCGGTTACTAGCTACGACCTTGATGTCGCCCTTTTCAGCCATCGCGACTTCAGCCCAGGTACTGCAACGGGTCGACTGGCACCCCGCTGAGGCGTACTTCGAAGTGCAGATGGGGACCGGTGCAGCTACCGGTGCACCCGACATAGCCGATGACCTCGCCGCGGGTAACGACCTCACCGACGGAAACGGCGATACTGGACTGGTGGGCGTAAAGAGTCGACATGCCGCCGCCATGGT
>DATEEG010000236.1:0-2644 GCA_035281305.1 Acidimicrobiia bacterium
GACAAGCACCCTTCTCCCGAGCCTGCTGTTTCTCGTCGCCTGTGGAGGTAGTCTGCCGGGCTCGCTCCCGGGGGCTTCAAGTTCAGGCTCGACGTCGCTCTCCCAGCCCACCGACCAGGGCACAACCTCCACCACCAAGCCAGAAGTAACGTCAACGAGTGCTCCGGCGACGACTCTGACCACCGCCGCAAGCACGGCCTCCACTACGACGACGGGTACCGCAGAGCCGGGCGGAATCGTCGGGGTGCCGGATTCACTGTTGGCCGCCGTGATCGAGGATGCTGCCAGCCGCCAGAGCGTCGAGGTGGCCGCTGTAACGGTGCTGTCCGGCCAGGCAGTCGATTGGCCGGATGGGTCGTTGGGCTGCCCTGAGCCAGGCAAGTCCTACACGCAGGTGCTCACTCCCGGGTACCTGGTCACCGTCGACGCCGGAGGTGTCACACTCGAGTACCACCTGAACCGGCAAGGAGCATTCAAGCAGTGCTCAGGCGGCACCTACTACCCGCCTTCGGACTACTGAATCGGTGCGTTTGCCCATCTGCTGCGGGCGTCCGCCACCCGGCCCCGCCCTGTGATCCCTGCCCCTGCAGGGCGGTTAGAGCAGGCCCTTCGGTAGCATTCCTCACATCGTGACAAACAATCTCAAAACCGTCGGACTACTGGCGCTTCTGACCGCTCTGGTGTGGTCGCTCGGCTACACCTTCGGAGGAGCCAACGGGTTCTGGATCGGTCTGATCTTCGCCGGGGTCCTCAACTTCGTCGCCTACTTCTTTTCCGACAAGATGGCGTTGGCCGCTTCCCGAGCCAAACCGGTCGAGGAGCACGAACTTCCACAGGTGTACTCCATTGTGCGCAATTTGGCAGCACGGGCGGACATGCCGATGCCACGAATTTACGCGATCGACTCCCCCCAGCCCAACGCATTCGCTACCGGGCGCAACCCCAAGCATGCCGCAGTCGCAGTGACGAGCGGGCTCCTGCAGTCGATGAACAACGACGAGCTCGAGGGGGTTCTCGCCCACGAGTTGTCGCACGTGCAGAATCGGGACATCCTCATCAGCTCGATAGCGGCGATGCTGGCTGCCGCCCTCAGCATCTTTGCCCGTATGGCGATCTTCATGGGGAGCGGTAACGACAATCGCAACAATCCGCTGGCTGCGATTGCCGGCTTGCTCTCGCTGATAATCGCCCCGATTGCGGCGATGATCATCCGCATGGCCATCTCACGATCCCGGGAGTATCAGGCCGATGCCTCGGGAGCCGCCTTGACCGGAAGGCCGATTGCACT
The DNA here is from genome assembly GCA_035281305.1 of Acidimicrobiia bacterium. GTDB lineage: Bacteria > Actinomycetota > Acidimicrobiia > Spongiisociales > ZC4RG35 > DATEEG01. The sequence continues at coordinate 1,289 of DATEEG010000236.1, forward strand.
GGCCTCGGCCCTCGCCAAGCTGGGAGCGGGCACCGCTCGAATACCGATGCAGGTGAATCCCGCGGTCAGCCAGTTGTTCATCGAAGATCCCCTCAAGGCGTTCGGTCGCCGTGGTTCAGGTGGCGGCGGTTTGATGAAGCTGTTCTCGACCCACCCTCCGATCGAGGAGCGGATCGAGCGTCTGCAGCAGATGGCCAGCGGTATCCGTTGAACCCGCTCTCGACCGAGACCGGCCTGCTGATCTCGTCGGCGGTGCCGGTGGCGGTCGTCGGCTGGGCGATCCTCTTTTCTGTTGAGGCCGCCCGCAGGGGACCGGCCTGGGCGTTTGGCCATCTCGGCATCGTCGCCAAGGTTCTCAAACCGGCGCTGGCGATCGGCATCGCGGCCTTTCTGGTGGTTCGGCCCATGTGGGTGGGGCTCGGTATCGCCTATCCGCTTGCGGTCGCCTTGTTCATGGTTGTCATACGACGGCGTCAGTTGGCGGCCGTAAACCAGGACATTGGATTCGGAGACATTCGATCGGAATGGCGGGAGCAAGTCCTCTCCCGGCTGCGCCGAGGATTGATCGTCGTTGGATCTCTGGCACTGGTGGCCGGGGCTCTTCTGGCCAGCATCGGCGTGGTCCAAGGATGGGTGGTGGGGGCCCTGGCTCCGATCGCCGGACTGGCTCTGGTCCGGTCCAAAACGGGCCAGGTTGGGTCGGTCCGACCCCCGTCGCTATGATTCTGCGACCCCGGACCAGGTTGTGGCGTCACACCCGCGACGAGATCGCTGGGGCCAGATAGTCGAGCAGTTAGTCGATCAAATAGTCCATTTGCCGGGATGCCCGAGCGGCCAAAGGGAGCAGACTGTAAATCTGCCGGCAATGCCTTCGGAGGTTCAAATCCTTCTCCCGGCACCATCACAACTCGCCCCCTTAGCTCAGCAGGCAGAGCGCCTCCATGGTAAGGAGGAGGTCTGCGGTTCGATTCCGCAAGGGGGCTCCAAGCTGCCAGGCGAAGCCTGGCAGCCAGTGCTAAGTACTCACTACTCAGTACTGGAAAGCGCTTGCGCTTTCTCGAGGCGGCGTAGCTCAGTCGGTGAGAGCGCTCGACTCATAATCGAGAGGTCGGCAGTTCGAGTCTGCCCGCCGCTACAAAGGAAACGCGTAGCCCTTGGTGCCCTCACCGAAGGTGGGGGTAGGGGGCTGGTAGAACGACGAATCGACGGCAAGGAAGGTATTTCCCATGGGTAAGGCGAAGTTTGAGCGGACGAAGCCGCATGTGAATGTGGGGACGATGGGTCATATTGATCATGGGAAGACGACGTTGACGGCGGCGATTACGAAGGTGTTGGCGGAGCGGGTGCCTGGTAATT
>DATEEG010000237.1:0-3657 GCA_035281305.1 Acidimicrobiia bacterium
CTCGGCGTAATCGCGGGAGGCAAAGCTCTACGTGAGGTTCGGCAGAACCCAACTCAGAAGGGAAAAGTGTTGGCCATTCTCGGCATAATCGCCGGAGCCGTGACGATCCTCACTGCCGTGAGTTCCGCCTTAATGATGTGATCGAGATCTGCTACACAGCGGAGTAGGCGCGGTGCTCGCAATGCTTGGGTGGGGGGGGTCACGAAAGTGCGAGCTACTGCCGGCTTACTCGACCGCCGGGCTTCCACAGTCGTCAGGAGTCATAGATTGCTACTTGACCGGCCAAATCGATGAGCTTGGCGAGCAACCCCGTCGCCGAACATTTCGACTTGTTCGAAGCTGGCTCGTCTCATGCCGTCCGTTGTGCAGATCTGGCCAAGCGGGGCCCAAGAAACCCAGCTCGAAGAACCGTCGAGAAGTAGCCGCCGTCACAGCAGGCCCCGAGTCGACGCCGAACATGTGCCCGTAGGCAATGCAATCGGGCAGGCCACGGTCGTAAGTGACTGTCTTCGAGTCGAACGCGGCGTCGAACTTCTGGTTCGAGCTAACGATCAGCAGGGTGGATCCTCGCCTTTGCCAAGGCCCCCACTGCTGACCTCGGCTGATAGATCCACAGCCAACGGCTCCCAAGGCCTCGAACAGCGGCCGCTTTTGACCCCGCTGCCGGTGTGGTCTCAGGCGCTCTTTACATCTCGCCTTCGAGTACCGCCAGTATGTTGCCTGCCGGATCCTTGAACCAGGCGATGGCCGGGCCTCGTTCGTCGCGAGCGATCCCCTTCTCGTCCTGCTCGAAGCCTTCGTAACGCTCGAACGCCACCCCCTTGTCGGTGAGATCGACCACGATCCGGTCGAGGTCATCGACGGCGAAATTGAGGATGGTGTAGGTGGCCGGCTCGAAGTCCTCCTTCGGGTAGATCATGATGGTGCGATCCCCGGTCAGGTCGAGTGACAACATCCCCATCTCGTTGTCCCGGGAGACCTCGAGACCGAGTGTGTCACGGTAGAACTGCTCCGCCCGGTCGAGGTTGTCGACGGCGAAGCTGGAGAAGGCCTTGGCGCCTTCGATCATGACTCCTCCTTGAGTCGTTGCTTTGATCCTACAAACAGATTGTGGCCGGTGGCCTCCGAACGCGTGGGCCTGTCTCCAGGCGGCTATTGCCTCTGAGACCCAAGCCGCCTTTTATTGCAGCCTCGGTATGACGGCAGCGGTGTCTACCTGAACCTCGACCGCTGCATAAGAACCCAGTCCGGCACCTGCCCAATCGCCCGCATAAAGGCGCGATACGACCGCGATCAGGGAACCCCCTACTAGCCCCTATGGCTGAATCGGGGAGGGTCCCCAGTTACAGGGCGCTCTTGCTTTGTCACCTTAGAGCGCGTCGAAAAGGTGACTCATGCAGGAGCGAGGGCTCGACACCCAACCTAACCACCGCATCGGAAGAGACGTCGAGCGCGATTCGTCCGTCTATCGAAGCCAGGCTCGTGAGTTGGAGCGATTCGCTGCCGCCTTAGTTGGATTCCCCGACGCTGAGGACGTGGTCTCCGCAGCGTTCCTAAAAGCCATAACGGCACCTCGATGGGCTGCGGTAAAGAATCGCCGAGCGTACCTCTACAAGGCCGTCCTCAACGAGGCTCGATCCCACCATCGTTCTGTGGCACGCCGGAGAGCGCGGGAACATCGGGCGTTGGATCAATGGGTGGTGACTCCCCCAGATCCCCAACCCGAGGTCCTTGCCGCGGTGGGCCGGCTCAGTGCCAGACAACAAGCTGTGGTCCTGCTCTTCTTCTGGGAAGACCTCGACGAATCGGCAGTCGCAGGTCGGCTGGGGATCTCCAAGGGCTCGGTTCGCAAACACCGCGGTCGGGCACTTGAAAGGCTCCGACTACTGCTCAGTGAGTCGTCTCCTAAGCGGGTCATGCACTGACGACGACTGCTTGGAGGAAATTCCCCTCCATCACATGGGGAGGGACACCGAGGTCATCGATGTCCCTCCCTTTTAGTTGCGGACCGGTCAGTTGCCCTTGAGTCGCACCTCGGCCTCAACCACTTCGAACGTGCAGTCGAAAGTGCAGGCGAAGACCTCGACGGTCACCGACAGCCGTCCTCCCTTGAACTGGCCAGTCTCCCCTATCACTTCGGCAGTCCACGGAAGGGGGCCTTCTGGACATCCCTCGGTGAAGGTTCCGAAGAAGCCACGGACAGTGAACCTGCCCACGCTCTGCTCGGCGTTGCCGAAGAGATCAACGAAGTCGGCTTCACCGACGCACGAGAGGGTTCCACTGATGTGGGCATTACCGTCCTTGTCGAAGGTTCCCAACGGGTCGACGGTGACGCTGATCTCCGGTGGCGGTGGAGCGACGTCGACCACGATCTCCAAGGTGCCACCGTTGCCGCCTCCGTCGAGTTGATCATCAAAGGCGAGGATCCAAAAGGTTTCCCCCGGAAAACCAAAGAAGGCCACGCTCCCGGGTCCACAGGCCCACACCTCGAGACTCCCCGGTGAGCCGGTGGCCACAATCACCCCTGCTGAGTAGCTAGATCCGGAGACGTCGACCAGGTAGGCCCGTTCCTCAGCCGGCACGATCGTGTACCACACGCTGGCATCCGTAGCCGGTGCCCCACATCCCTGGTTGGCTTGGGCGTCGTCTGCATCGGTAGTCGCCTCCGTCGTATCGACCACATCGGCGAACGGAAGGTTGCCGGCGTCGATGGCCACGGCTCCCGTCGCCAAGTCATTGGGGGGGGCGGCGGCTAAGGCCGGCGCCGCCGGCAGCAACGAGAAGATCATCGCCAGCGCCAACACCCATCTTGTCCTGATGCCCATCATGACCTCCTTTTCCTGATTCCGTCCTTGACGGAACGTGGGCACCGGAGCCGCTCCCGGCGACTCCATGCCATATGACGTCACCAGTCGGTGGTGCCACTGACATGGTTCGAGTGCCATGGGGAGCGCCCCGGCCACTCCACGCGGTAGGGACCTCCTCAACCAGGACCGAGGGGGCGGTCGACCACCGACATCGACCCGAGATAACGGGCGCAGTGCTCGCCGGCGGAGAAGACGTCGGCCTGGGTGACGATCAGCCGAGTCCCGGCCCGAACTACCTCACCCCGGCAATGAAGCAGCCCACCGCCAGCGGGGCGCAGCAAGTGAATGGTGTAGCTGGAGGTGAGCACCGTTTTTCCTTCCCCGATGACGGTGGTGGCCGCTCCTCCGGCGGTGTGGTCGGCCAAGGTGGCCACCACCCCGGCGTGGGCGAAGCCGTGTTGTTGGAGAAGCTCGGGAGTGAGGTCGAGCTCGGTCTCCAGCCACCCTTCGCCCAGTGCCACCAGCCGCACCCCGAGGTGTTGTATGAACGGTGCTCGGGCGAAGACCTCCTCTGCTTGCTCCCGGTTCATCGCTCAATCCACGCTAGGAGACGTGAGGCTGTTTGAGGTGCCATCGTTATGGTCAACACCCGGACCAGGACTGGCGGAGGTAAGCGACACCCACACCAAGGTCATACGGCCGGCAGCAAAACCCCCGGATTCATTATCCCTTGCGGATCCAGAGCCTGCTTGATGGCGCGCATGGTCTGGATCTCATCATCGGTCCGGGTGAGACCGAGCCACCGGGTCTTGGAGGTGCCGATGCCGTGCTCGGCGCTGATGGAGCCGCC
>DATEEG010000238.1:0-8295 GCA_035281305.1 Acidimicrobiia bacterium
TTCGCAACTCTCGGATTGATTTCCCAACTCGGGCTCTGCGCTTCGATCTACCGTTCATTGACATCGGGCCGAGCCACCATTCAGGAAGTGCTGATCACCGAATACGAGGGCCAGCCAGAATGATGTGGCCAAAGTGAGCGACCTGGCTGCCGCCGCCGCCGCCATGGGTGTCCCCGAGACGCTGGTCAAACGCTCGGCCGAGGCCCGCGCCAAAGCTACCGGTGCTTCCGTCGATGAGATCCTCGCCGCGTGGGCGGGGGGAGGACCGGCGCCAGCGGGAACGGCTTCGGCGGGCGCGGCAGAACCAGAAGACGCCAGACGCCAGACGCCAGACGCCAGCCCCGAACCTCTTGAGATGCCATCGGAGGCGGGCCCCGGGCCGGAGCCCGTCGCCGCTCCCTCAGAACCGGCTACTTCTGGCGATTGGCGTCTGGCGTCTGGCGTCTCCGTTCCGTCGCGGGCGGCCGAGTCGTCAACGCCTCCGGTTCTTGTGGGTGAGCGGCAAGGGATTGCGGTTGTGATGAGCGGAAGCGTCGGCTTGCTGATCCTTTCCCTGCTCCTCTCAGTCTTCCTCCCCTCCATGCGGCAGCCGGGTACCGGCATCCGATCGTCCAACCACGGTTTCTCGTCGGCCGCTCTCGAAGGCCGCGACATCTATGCCTCACAGGGTTGCGCGGCGTGTCACACCCAACTGGTTCGCAACGTGGTCACAGACGTGGGCCTGGGCCCGGTCACCCTCGATGACACCAACCAGATAATTGGATTTCGCCGGATCGGGCCGGACCTGTCGGCAGTGGGTGCTCGAATCGAGGACACGGCGGCAGTGATGGCTCTTCTGGCGGGCGAGGGCGACCATGCCCCTGCCACCGGTCTTTCTGAGACCGACCTCGCCAACCTGGTGGCGTATCTGCGGGAGTCCCGATGAGCGACCTGGCCGCTGCGGCCGCCGCCATGGGCGTTCCCGAGGCCCTGGTCAAGCGCTCGGCCGAGGCGCGCGCCAGAGCCACGGGTGCCTCGATCGATGAGATCCTCACCGCCTGGGCCGGCGGAGCACCGGCACCCGCGGCCACGGCCCCGGCGGGGGCGGTGGAGCAAGGAGACGCCAAACGCCAGACGCCAGACACCAGCTCGGAACCCGAACCGGCTCCGGAGGGCGTGTCGACGGGCTCTGTACCTTTGGACCCCGAGCCTCAAACCGCCCTGGCCGCAACTGAGAATCCAACCGTCACTGCCGCACCTGTCCCGGCCGAGGTTTCGGGGAAGGACGCGCTTCGCTACCCGATCGTCGTCACCGTGCCGACCTCCGGCCTGACCGAGCGCATCGTCCCGTCACTGCCGACCTGGCTGGCATCGATGCTGTTGCTAATTCCTTTGTTCGGTCTCCTCCAATTGTTCGGGTCGACTACCAACGATTGCGGGGAAGCAGGCGAACTCCTGGTCGACCGGGTCAGTGGCGCCCTCGTCAACTGCGACGGGTCCCCCTTCGAGGGCCGGGGTACTCCGGGCGGCGGCACCGACTTCATCGCTCTCGGCGAACAGATCTACACCGGCCAGGTTGTGGCCGCGGCCAATTGCCAGAGCTGCCACGGGGCTCAGGGGCAAGGGGGCGTCGGTCCGGCGCTGACGACGGTTCGGGCGACCTTCTCGAGCTGCATGGATCACATCGAATGGGTGGCCAAGGGAACCCAGGGTTTTCAGAATGAAGGCCGGTCTACCTACGGCGATCTCGACAAACCGGTGGGCGGGGCCGGCAACATGCCTGCATTTGCGGCAGCGCTGACGCCGGAGCAGATCGGTGCTGTCGCGGCCTTCGAACGAGTGAGGTTCGGCGGCGTTGCGGCCGAGGAGGCCCTGGCCGACTGCGGTCTGGTCCTGCCGACGCCGGAGGAAGCCGGCGAGGCCGGCGAAGGGGCCGGCGAAGTCGAGAATCCGGCCCCCTGATCCTCCCAATTTCTGGAAGGAATTTGGTCTAAAGGTTTCGGTCCAGCCGGACGATGTAACCTCCGAAGAGAGAGTGGAAACGGGCTCCGCGCCTGTCATACCAAGGGCACGTTCAACCCAAGGTGTGATATGCCTCCCAGCCCGCCCCATAAGCGGAGTACCCGTCACTCTCTTAAGACGAAGCCCCCTTGCCCCGGGGGCTTCGTCGCGCGAGGAGGGCGACAGACGCAGGGCGGAAGGCTCAGGGTGACGTGCGAAAGGCAAGACGCCAGACGCCAAAGTGGCAACGCTGGGGTTAGAGATCGGATACCGATCGTCTGCCTAGTGTGCCTGAGTGCGTCCGGCCACAGCGATAGTCATCTTGGTGCTTCTAGTTGTGATTCTGGTCGCGGGCGCCTTTCAGTTGCGGGCGATCCTCACCGGCTAGCCGATGCCATTTGGCGTCTGGCGTCTGGCGTCTGGCGTCACAGTTTCGCGCCGAAGCCCTTTGGGAGCACTCAGGCCTAGCTCATCACATCCCGGCGCTGGAACCCGCGCATGCCCAATGCGGTGAGGAAAAGAGCTATCGCAGTCAAAACGAGAAGCGGCACAAGGTTTATGTCGGCCGACGGCAGTCGGGGAATGTGGCTGAACGGCGACAGGTTCAGCGACCATTGCGGAAACTGCAGTATCTGCCCCAACTGACCGAGCAGGAGGCAGGTGACCAACACTCCCCAACTCACCGAGGTCAATCGGGGGAGAACGCCGAAGATTGCCATCGCCACACCGACGACGACCCACACAGCCGGAAGCTGAATGAGGGCGGCGCCGATCACCTTCCGGGCCTGTCCGGCCACGTCGCCGGTGATCGCCCCATAGGTCACCCCCGCAACCGCTCCGGCGATGGCGAGCATCACAACGGGACCGACCACCGCGTAGATCAGATGACTTCTGACCCATCGGAGCCTGGGCGTAGCCGTGGCCAACACAGGTTCAGCCCGCAGACTTTCCTCTTCAACTCGGAGACGGAGGACCGAACGAATCGCGTAGGCGGTGGCGATGAGAGCGATGATCCCCATGGCGGTCGCAAAGAATGCATCCGTGATCCCGCCTGCACCTCCCAGTTGCTCGAATATCTGTGCCAGCTGAGGACTCTCGTCCAGCATGTCGCCGATCCCGTCGGCCACCGAGCCGTAAACCATTCCAATCACCGCCAGACCAATGGACCATCCGAAGAGAGAAGGGCGGTTTAGGCGCCAGCCCAATGCAAGTGGTGATCGGAGCCAGGCGGCCGCCGTTGCCGGCCCGGGCCGGGGGGGAATGACGCCGGCAGCCACATCCCGCCTCGACGACAGGCGGTACGAGACGAAGCCAAGCGCCAGGGCCAGACCCGCAAACAGGAGGAGGACCGGCCAACGCTCTGAGGCAAAAGGACGTAGACGGGTAAACCAACCGATCGGTGACAGCCACGACAACCAGCCGATCCCGCTGGCTTCACCGCCATCACCGGCGACCCGCAACAGGAAGGAGAAGCCCACAAAGCCGATAGCAATGCCCCGAGCGGCCCCGGCTCCCTCCGTGAGTTGGGCGGCAACGCCCGCCGCAGCTGCGAACACCAGGGCGGCCGCGGCGAATCCGACGCCGAAGGCGATGGCCCCGGATGCCGGAAGGCCGACACCCATCATGCCCATTGCGATCAGACCGCCGGCTGCCAAGCCTGCCCCGCTGGCCACGACGAGGGCGGCAGTGAGAGACGCGTGGCGGCCCAACACCGTTGAACCGAGTAGCTCCCTTCGACCAGTCTCTTCCTCTTCGCGGGTATTGCGGATCACTGTCAGGACCGCCATCAAGCCGATCAGGAGAGATCCGATCGTCCCGACCCGCCAGGCGGTCAGAGCACCCACGTTGGAGTCGTAGATCGGGCCTAGGAACGACACCAGCGCCGGATTAGAGCCCACAGTCGCGGCCAAACGTTCGCGGTCGACTTCCGACGGGTAAAGACCGATGAAGGCACTGGCGGTCCCGACCGGTGTCACCGTGAGAGCTGCCACCCAGATTGCCAGGCGAAGTCTCTCGCGGCGCAGCACGAAACGGACCAACTGCCGGGTTCCGACGAGAGACCTCATCGAGGAACATCCTCCCGATAGTGACGCATGAACAGCTCCTCGAGAGTCGGAGGCTGACTTATCAAACTTCGAACCCCGAGGGCAGCAACCTTGGAGAGGACGTCGCCGATCTGGTCCGAATCGACCTCGAGATCGACCTTGTGATCCCTGGTGACGAGATTGTGGACTCCCGGCAGACCATTTAGACCCGAGGCGTCCCTATCGATCTCCGCAGAGATCGTCGTCCTCGTCAAATGGCGAAGGTCGGCGAGAGTGCCGCTTTCGACGATGCGACCCGCTCGGACGATGCTGATCCGGTCACACAGCGCCTCGACTTCGGCGAGGATGTGGCTTGCCAGCAAAACCGTTCTTCCGCTCAGCCGATCCTCCTCGATGCACCGGCGAAACTCGGCCTCCATCAGCGGATCGAGGCCGGCAGTGGGCTCGTCGAGAATCAGCAATTCGACGTCGGCGGCCAAAGCAGCCACCAGGGCGACCTTCTGCCGATTCCCCTTGGAATACGTCCGACCTTTCTTGGTCGGATCCAGATCGAAGCGTTGCAGGAGTTGATCCTTCTTGGCGAGGTTGAGGCCGCCCCGCAACCGACCCAGCAGGTCGATGACCTCCCCACCAGTCAGGTTCGACCACAACGTCACGTCACCAGGCACATAAGCGAGCCTTCGGTGGAGTTCGGTAGCGTCCGACCAGGGATCGCCGCCGAACAGGCGGGCCGTTCCCCCATCGGCCCGGATCAGGCCGAGGAGAATCCTGATCGTCGTGGTTTTGCCGGCCCCGTTGGGACCCAGAAATCCATGGACTTCACCCCGGGCGACCTCCAGATCAAGTCCGTCGAGGGCCACCGTTCGACCGAAGTTCTTGGTCAAACCATTAGCAGAGATGATGTTGTCCATAACAACCCAGAGTACACACTATTCACAAACTTGTGAAGCTACCCGGCTGTTGGCTGCGAACGGTCAGGTGTGCGGGGAGCTATGACGAGTTCCCCGACCTACTGGTGCTCTTCACACGGGACCTGTGGCGACGCTGACAATCGAGGATGGGCCTTCAAACGTCGTCGGGAAAAAGTGTCTTGCGACGTTGATGCCACCGCTTGTAGAGCTTGGGCAGTTCCTCGCTCATGAACTCGAAATACGCTTTCGTCTCCATGAGCCGGCGCCCCCCGGGCCGATTGGGGCCCAGCAACCTGATGCCCTCATCCAGGCCATCCTCCCAGAATGAGAGAAGTTCGAGCCGCTGGCTCCCTATCGCCATCCAGACGTCTTCATCGAAAACCCGGTAATGATCGCTCCGCTCGCCCGGCGTCCGATCCCGGGCGAGAATTCCGGAACTCACCAGGACCTTCAGAGCTCCCGAAATGGCCGCAGGGCTCACGCGCAGGCCTTCCGCCAGTTCCCGGGCCGTATACCGCTCGGCGTCATCGGCAATAACGTAAGCAAACACCCGCGCCGGCATCCTGGCGAGCCCGGAACTGGTCAACAGCAGGGCGAACCGCTCGACGAATCTCAGCAGCTCATCGTGCGCGATGGCACGGTCGTCTTGTTTTCGAACCAAGTTCTGGCATCTCCGGCGATCGTTGCGCTCAACCCGCGGGCTGATTTCACACGTTAGTGACAAGTTTGAATCTTGTGACTTGCCGTCAGTGCCCCGGTTCCAGAGTCACCGCCATGCCGGGGGCCGCGTTCATCTCCTCATCGGCGCGGCCGCCTCGTACTGCTAGAGCAACGAGCCCGGCCGAGTCGACATGGATCGCAAGTTCGCCGTCACCCACATCACCGAAAGTCTCCACCCACCTCCCCTCGTACTCGGTGGCGCCGATTCGGACCTTGATCGGACCGCCCGGGCGGGCCCCAATCACCATGAGGTCGTCCGGCCCGATGTTGGTCTCGACGTTGCCGTACGTATCGACCCACCACGCCTCTCCGATCACGAGGTTGAGTTCTACCTTCGGGAGCGGAAGCATCAGAGGCATCACAGAAGCCGGATCGACCGGGGGGCCGAGATCATCGAGGGTCGCTTCCCCGGAGGCGAGGAGCGCGGCGGCCGGCGCAAACAAGTCCCGCCCCTGAAAGGTCGCTCCGGGGCCCGGAATCATCACTTCAGGATTCTCGATGGAATTGATGGAACTGGCCCCGCCCATCATTGCCACCGCCGGGGACAGAAGCCCGTTGTCGGGGCCTACGAAGTATCCGAACTCAGTCGCGGCTGCAATCGCACGACGGGCGGTGCCGACGCCCGGGTCAACCACCGCCAGCACGATCCCCGGCGGGAGGTACTGAATCGCCCGGGTCAGGGCCAGGGCGCCGGCCCTCACGTCGCCCGCCGCGATTCCATGAGTGATGTCGATGATCCGTGACTCCGGTGAGAGGCGATAAATGACGCCATGTACGACGCCGACGAACTCATCGCTATGTCCGAAGTCCGACAGGAAGCTGATGGGCAGAGCCACTCGTGCAGATTAAGCGGGAGGGCGCCGGGCCCCCCGCTCAGAAAGAAGCGGAAGGGCGCCGGGCCCCCCGCTGAGAAAGAAGCGGAAGGGCACCGGGCCCCCCGCTCAGGCAACAAGCGGGAAGGGCACCGGGCCCCCCGCTCAAATGGGAGCTGTCCAGGTGCCCGGTCAAAAGTCGTTCGGGTGGGTCATATGATGCGCGGGTGGCGGTCTCGGTTCACCAGGAAATTGCTCAACAACTCGCCGAGACCGGCTCGGTCATGATGATCGGGGCCATCGACACCGGCAAGACCACGATGGCCCGTCGGATCGTTGGTGCTGCTGTCGAGGCCGGGCGAACGGTTGGCTATGTCGACGCTGACATCGGCAACAGCTCGATCGGGCCACCAAGCTGCGTCTCCCTGAAGGTGGTTCGGACCCCGGGCGATCTGGACCACCTCGACCGGCCCGACGCCCTCCACTTCGTTGGAGGGATCAGCGCCGAGCGATTGGTGCTTCAGCAGGTGATCGCCACAGCCGCTCTCGTCGAGCAGGCCCGGCAGTCGGCGGACACCGTTGTGATCGACACGACTGGCGTCATCTCCGGCGTTGGGGGTGAGACTTTGAAATACCACAAGATGGAACTGTGCCGACCGGAGGTCGTCGTCGCGTTGCAGCGTGGAGGTGAATTGGATCCGGTGGTGGGCATGCTGCGGCGATTCTTTGGAGCCAGAGTCGTAACGGCACCAGTCGAACCCGATGTCCGTCCCTCCAGCCCGGACGATCGAGCCGGTCGTCGTTCGGCCCGGTTCGAATTGGCATTTGCCCCGCCATTGGAGAAATGGCGGGTCAAGCCGACCGTGTTCGCCCCGACTCTGCCGACCGGCCTCGATCCATCGCGTCTCGATGGACTTCTGGTCGGGATTCACGACGCCGAAGGACGATGTCAGGGACTCGGACGCCTGGAGGTCGACGATGGGACTCTCCGGGTCTTGACGAACAAAGGTGAGGGAATGCAGGGCCTTCGACTCGGCTCGGTCAGGATTGATTTGGACGGCTTCTCGGCCAAGCCGGTGAATCTGCGAGAGGTGATGTTCGGGCTCTAAGGAACGTTGTGCGTGGTGGGTGGTGCGTGGTGCGTGAAACCTCCAATTTCGATTTGGTGGGGGGTTCTGACGCATCACGCACCACGCATTACGCACCACGGCTATTGATGGAACGCTGCAAGGGCTTTCGCCTCTTCTGCTAGCTCTCGCTTCCACTTCTTCGGAATCAGATCGAACGGGGACAGCTTCACTTTGCCCGCTTCGTACTTCCAGGTGCCGGCGACCGCGCCATCGACCAGGAAGGTCGGCATCGATTGCGGAAGCTTCGTGTTGAAAATGATCGGTCGATGGTCGTCTCCGATCACGGCTTTGCGCCGGGCGTGAACCAGAAGGATCGCGTCCCAAACAGATAAGAAGCGGACGGGGGCGGCGACGCTGGCATCGGGCAGGCGAATCCCCTTGACGTCGATCAACTCCTTGCCGTCCTCGGTCTGGAAACGGCGGAGATCCATGCGCTCGATTACGGGGATGATGCGATCGATCGGCATCCCTGCCCAGGTACCGATGTCGGTCACGAGGGCCGGACCGAACCCGCCCAGATACCGCCGGATCAACCACTCGACGCCGGCCTCCTTCGATATCCCGGTTGATGGGATCCACTGATCGGCCAACCCGTAGAGGTCCGCCCGGCGGCGCTCCCAGGTCCCCGAAGGTGGCACCCGGACCATGTCGAGATGGATCCCGGCCCACAGGTCATTGCCTACTGCGTCGACGAGCA
>DATEEG010000239.1:0-4496 GCA_035281305.1 Acidimicrobiia bacterium
TCGAGGAGGCACGGGGCTTCTTTGGCGCCGGCAAGGCGCACACGCCGGCCGCGCACGCGATCCTTCAGCGCATGGCCGACGTGGGGCTGGGTTACCTGCGGCTCGGTCAGCCGCTCACGACGCTGTCCGGCGGCGAGCGGCAGCGGCTCAAGCTCGCGACCCACATGGGTGAGGAAGGCGGCGTCTACGTCCTCGACGAACCGACCAGCGGGCTCCACCTGGCCGATCTCGAGCAGCTGCTGGGACTGCTGGACCGGCTGGTCGATTCCGGCAAGTCGGTCATCGTAATCGAGCATCACCTGTCAGTGATGGCGCACGCCGACTGGATCATCGACCTCGGACCGGGCGCGGGCCACGACGGCGGGCGGATCGTGTTCCAGGGCACCCCGGCCGACCTGGTGGCGGCGAAATCGACGTTGACCGGCGAGCATTTGGCGGCCTTCGTCGGCCGCCGTCCGAAGGCTGCCCCATGACCGTGGCCGCCTCCTTCTTCGCCACGCACACCACACTCCCTGCGATTGTCGAGGCCGGGCTGGAGGGGCGGCTGGGCTCGATCGCACGCGATGGCGACGCCGCCCGGCTGACTCTCGGCTGCTATGAAGTATTCGGTGGGGACGCGGGCAGCCCGGGAGCCCGCCGGTTGATCGCCGGTCCAAGGCGGCGCGAGCTCGTCTACGGCAACGATCCAGCATGGCGGGCGGCGATCCTGGAGGTGCGCCGCGAGGAGGTAGACGACCGGCCGATGATCGAGTTCGATGCCGACGGCCTCGATCGGCTCGCCCTCGCCAGCGTCGCGAGCTCCGTCGCACCGGGCTTTGCCTTGCGCCGGCTCGACCTCGGGCTCGCCGAACAGCTCGATAGCGAGCTCGAGCCGCACGGGCTGCAGGTGTTTCCGAGCGCTCGCGATCTGGTCGAGCACGGGCTCGGGTTCGGAGCAGTCACCACGGACGGCGTTCTCGCGTGCGCTGCCACCTCGTACACGCTCTCGTCGCGATACCTCGAGGTCGCAATCGCGACGCGGTCGAGCTTCCGCGGCCGTGGGCTCGCCATGGTCGTCGCCGCGGCCCTGATGGGTGAAGCACTGGCGCGCAACCTCGTCCCCTGCTGGAGCGCCTCGAACCCGGTCTCCAAGCGACTCGCCGAGCGGCTCGGCTATCGGCCGGCTGGAGAGTGCGAGGTGTTGCTGCTCAGGTGACGGGATGATGTCCAGGAAGGCCTTAGGCAGGTACCCTTGTGGTTGCCTCGAGCGCGCGTCCGGACGTAGAATCACGATCAACAGCTCGACGGCGGTTACGGTGATTGATTCTGCGAGCCTTTCTCGTACCCTCGACGCAGTGAACGCGCTGGCCTTCGAAAGGCAGAAGCCCGCCCTGGCCGAGCGGACCCGTATCGCGAAGTGGATCGCCACGCGGCAGGGGCAGAGCGGCGCTTACGCCGAGACCTTCGCGGGTTTCCCGGCTGAACTGAAGAAGGGCATCCTCCTCTTCACCGGCGAGCGGATCACCTCTGCCTCGGCCCGCCACATTCTGGGTGAAGAAGCCTCCCGTGTCGTCCGCTGGCTCGGCGTGCCCGACCCGACGGTTCGGACGGCACTCGAGCGTGCGAACGCGGGCTTGATGAGCTGTCTGGCCCGCGCCGCAGAGAGTCCCCGAAACAACCCGGGCCAATACTGCTGCGGCAAATGCACCGTGGGCTTGTGGCGCAATCTTCTCTCAGGCGGTCTGGACCGACAGGAGGAACGGCTGCGGAAGGGCGTCGGTGGAGTGCTGCGACCCCAACGGGCAGGTGAAGGCAAGTGGAAGGTCTTTCCCTTCTGGAACACCGTGCTCGCGCTCAGTGAAATGGAGTTTCCGGAAGCGAGGCAGGAGCTCGAGTACGCAGCTCCAGTGCTGGAACGAACGGTGAAACGGGCTCCCGGATCCAGTATTCACGGCAAGCGTCGCCATGAGCTGGCGGGTCGAGCCCTCGCATTGGTATAGCGCGGCCTAGCGGTCAGGACATATCAGATGCTTTACATCATTCTGGTTGCTGTAGCTCTTTCTCCCAGCAACCTGCGGATCCAGCAGGATACAACCCTCTGTGCCGACACCGTCGAAGCCCCTGCAGGACCCGCCTATCGGGAGGCAGAGGTCAACGTCCCCGTTCGACTGAACCGGCGCGTCGTCCCAACCTATCCGCCAGCCTCCAAGGGGAGTGGGAAAACCGGATTCGTCCAGGTGCGATACGTTGTCAATCCCTCGGGCTGTGTTGAACCAATGTCTGTGGAAATCCTCGCGGCGACTGACAGTGCTTTCGCAGAAGCGGCGCGCCTGGCGCTCCGCCGGCTCCAGTTCCATCCGGCCCAGCTCGATGGCCGAAGCGTGCGACAGCAGATTCATCAGACCATCCGTCTCCCGCCTCCCGATTCCACCTGACAGGCAATGAATCATGGCCTCCTGACGGCGACGATATCTTTGAAACACCTATGCGTCTTCAAGACCGCATGCGAGGAGCGTGAGGGGAGACCTGCTCGGATGCTGTACTTGCGCGGGCAGCCGACCAACGTGCTGAGCGGCTCGTCTCCTCGATTCCCCGAGGTGACCTTCTTCCGGGAAGGAGGCCCTGACCGCGGACATGGACGCAACCACAACCGCTGCGACTGACGCCGAACGCGAAGGAGCGAGCAAGAATCTCGCTTCGATCAGGCCGTTCTTCATCGTGAAGGACCTGCCGACCTCAATCGCGTACTACCGGGATCGCCTCGGTTTCCAGCTCGACTTTCAGGGCCCGGACGACGATCCCTACTATGCCGGGCTGAGCCGGGATGAGGCCGGTGTCATGCTCAAGGCCATTACTCCCGAGGTGCTCCCCTGTCCCAACCACACCCGGCACGAATGGGCTCGCTGGGACGCGTACATCTACACCCTCGACCCCGACACGCTGTACGCCGAGTTCAAACAGCGCGGCGTGACGTTCGTGAAGGAGTTGTCGTTCATTGACGAGGGACTGTGGGGCTTCGAGATCACGGACGCCGACGGGTATGTCATCGCCTTCTTTCAGCTCCGCGACAAGTAAAGCTGATCATCGCCCGGCCTCGGCCGCCGCAACGGTAGATCTCCGCAGGCTGCGCCTGACAAGCAGGAAGCACGGTGAGGCTTATGGGCTACCAGCGTTCACCTGATCGGGATAAGGCCGCTCGGGCCTGGACCGACTTCGTGGCGGCGAATGCCGGCCGCTTTCAGCAGGCCGGACTTCCCCGGTCAGCCAGGCAGTCGATCGGCCACTGGGACGATCTGCTGGCCCACGGTCACCTCACTCACAATGTGGATCCGACGAACTTCAGCGTCGAGAGCCTGACCACGCAATGTGCTGATCGCTACCCGGGATTTCTCATAATAGGGAGAGTGATGTTGACACTCAGGTGGATGGCCAGTGCCACGCGACGCTGATCAGGCATTCTTCGACCGAGCAGATGCGCATATTCATCTCTCGAACGACCAGCTCAAGCAGGTCGAGAGTCGAGGCCAGGTCAGCGCTTCCATGATGTACGGGACCGCAAGGTTCAGCGCATGGGTGAGCGCGTGTGGCTTCGAATCGGGGGCCGAGATGGCCCAGACCCGAAAAGAGACGATTGAATACTTCTGTGAGCAGTATCGGTTGATGCTCGAGGAGAACCTCGAGGACTACATCGTCAACTTTGACCGGTACATGACGCCGAAGGAATGAAGGTGCGGAGCCGTGCGCATCCAAAGGAGGACAACCATGGGTCTTACTGACGACGACATTCGGGAATGGGCCTTCGTAAGGGGGTGGCACCTCGATCCGGAGACCGGCTACCGGGTTCGGACCGGAGATGGCCTGGATGCAGGCAGCGGAGTCATTCTGGGAGACGCTGTCACTTTCGGTGATGGTGTGACCCTCGGTGACGAGGTCATCCTGGGCGATCGAGTGACCATCGGCGACGGGGCAACCGTGGGAGACCGCGTCCACCTCGCCGCCGATGTCCAGGTTGGTGACGGTGCGATCATTGGAGACGACGCCATTCTCGAGAGCGTCGTACAGGTGGGCGACGGTGCCCGCGTCGGGGCGCGGGTTTCGATTGGCGCTGGAGCCAGGGTCGGCGACGGCTCCGACGTCGCAGCCGACACGAAGCTCGCCGGCGGCACCGTGGTCCCTGACGGAGCCTCAGTCGCCGGCGCGGCATAACCGCACTGGAGCTGCCGAGGGATGAATGGGGGTGTCGTCCGAGTTTGAGTGAAGGGAACCGCCAGCTGGGCGGGGCCTGGCGAATCATCCACATCCACTGGTCATTCACCCAGCCACAATAGCGTCGGGGAAACGCACTGTCAGTCGCTGCCGCCTAACAGCTCCCCTCCCTCGCCTTCGGGAAGGATTGCTTCCTCACTGTCCGTGAGACGCGCCCGGCCTTCCGCTTTTCGGGCCAGCCACAGCGAACCGGCGGCGGAAACTGCGCTGAACAGGATGAAGGGGCCGGCGATCACCACCGTCGCCAGCCA
>DATEEG010000240.1:0-13097 GCA_035281305.1 Acidimicrobiia bacterium
CTTCGATTGATGCCGCCGGTGAGGCAAGCATGGGCTGCACCGGGGAGAGGACCTTGAGCCCGATCCCCGCCAGCCCGTCGATGCCAGCGGTGGCCGCCGTGGCCGCCACTACTCCGAGATCCGCCCGCAGCATCAGGGCCCGCCTGACGGCGGCGGCCGGCACCCCGTAGGCCTCGGCGACTGCGTCAACGACGATGCCTGCCAGCGCCCCCTGGCGGACTTCACCGGTGAGAACCCGGCGCAAGAAATCCTGTTCCGCTGTCGTGGCCCTGGCGAACAAGCCGTCGAGCAAGCGGGCCCGGCGGTCCTGGGAACCGGCTCCCGTGACAGTCGGAATCTGGTCCAGGACCGCATCGACCTCGGAGAGGGTCAAGCCGGGTTGCGGCGCCGGTTCCACCGCCACGCCGAAGGCAGCTGCGTATCCCACTCCGATCCGGCCCTGTCGAATCTCGCCGGCCAGGAGCCCGATTGCGGTTGGGATCTCGTCTCGTTGGAGGGCTCGGAGCAGCCGAGCGAGGGCCGTGGTCTTCGCTTTGCGTGAGCGGGTGCCGGCAACCTCGGCCGACGTTGCCACGAGTTCGGCGAGCAGCATTCAGGCCCCGCAGCCGCCGCCCAGCACGGGCTCGGGCCCTACGTCGTCGTTGACGTACTCATAGGCGGCCGAGCCCGACCCTTCGTAGTACGACGCATCGACCGCGATCTCCATCCTTCCGTCCCCGTTGAGGTCGGCTATCGCCGAGATGGAGTGGGACAGGACGTAGGGGCTGTCGGGCTCTCCCAGCGAGGTTTCGAGGATGGCGGTTTGCCAATCTCCTTCGATCATCTTTCGCATGACGACGACGCTGTAATCACCGGGTCGGCCGAATAGGTCATCGGGAAGTGACTTGGAGACGATCACGATCTCGTCGTTTCCGTCAGCGTCGATGTCGGCCGCGATCTGCTGAAACAGAACGGGCTCGGACTCGATGCCGAGCGACATCAGGACCTCCGTCACTGCTTCGATGTGCTCATTGTTCAGGTCGGCCTCGACCCGGACCGGCGACGGCCGGAGTTCCCAATCAGCTCTCACCGCCAGCGCCCCCGGTTCGGCAAATTCACCCGGTAGGGGCGGATCGAAATCGAGGACAGGAGTCTGGCTCGGTTCGCACAGCGAAGGCGACGCACCGACCGCTGCTGTGATGGGCTGATCGAGCATGACTACCTGGAATTCCTCGCCCCCGCTCAGGGGGATTTCGTCGAGGGTCTCGGGCACCACCCAACCGTCCGACCACCACCCCATCAGCCCGTAGCGACTGGCCACCACCGGAACCGAACCGGGTCCAGCGGTCGCAGTTGTGGTTGGTTCGACTGTGGTGCTGGCCGCGGGCGACGTCGTCGACGAACTGGTGGTCGACGGACTGTCTGAGGTCGGACCACTGGTCGAGGCCGCCGGGCCGCCGCAGGCCAGGATCACGATCAGTCCCGGGAGGATGCGCTTCACCGGAACGAGAGTAGGTCGACTCCCAGATTTCGCAGAAGACGGGCGGTGGTGTGCAGGGGCAGCCCGATGACACTCGAGGGGCTTCCGTATACGGCTTCCACGAAGATCGCTCCCAAACCGCCCAGCGCATAGGCGCCGGCCTTGTCCATCGGTTCGCCCGTTCCCACGTAGTCGACGATTTCTTCGTCTGTCATGGGGAGGAACTTCACCAGGGTGGATTCCACCGCCGTCACGACCTCCACGATGTCGGTAGCGCGCGACACCGCCACGCCGGTCAGCACCTCGTGGGTGGTGCCGGCAAGGCGGCGCAGCATCGACATGGCTTCTTCGGGATGGCCGGGCTTTCCCAGAACATGACCGTCGATCACGACGATGGTGTCGGCGGCGACCACCACCGCATTCGGGGTTAGGGCCGCTTCAGCCTTGGCCCGGGCGAGCCTCGACACATAGTCATACGGCTCTTCGTCCGGATGGCGATGTTCGTCGACTTCGGGGGAGACTGTTTCGAATTGAAGTCCCAGCGACTCCAACAACTCCCGTCGCCGGGGCGAGGTGGAGGCGAGGATCAGCCGGGGATTCATTCGGGTACGAAATTACGCCCGAGCCCGGCCGGGGGCTCGGGCAGAAGCCACCTGGACACCCTGGGCGATCGGCTGAGTAGTCGCCGCAGCCCGGCTGAATTGACGACTACCAGTGCAAAGATCATCAGCGGGAACGGCAGGGAGGGAAGGATCTGGGCGAGGCCGGGCAGATCATCCTGCAGGCGCAATGCCACCACCTGCAGGGCGCCGAATAGGTAGCAGCCGATGGCAACCCGGATCGGCTGCCACCCACCGAAGATGACGATGGCGAGGGCGATCCAGCCATAGCCGGCGGTGTGGCCGTCAGACCAGCCGAGTTTCTGGTCGAGAGAAAAGGCCGCCCCGGCCACACCGACCAGGGCCCCGCCGACCACAGCGGCCACATAGCGATGGCGGTTCACATCGATGCCGCGAGCATGAGCCGCCTCGGGCCTCTCTCCGACCGCCCGTAGCTGGAGGCCGATCCGGCTCCTGGCCAGGAACCAGGCAGCCACCACCACGAGGATCAACGACCCGTAAACCGACAGGTTCTGGCCGAAGAGGGCGCGACCGAAGATGGGTATGTCACTCAGGAAAGGGATCGGGGTGGAGGGGACGGACGGACCGGGCTGATGGGCAAAAGCCTCACCCAGGTAAGCCGAGAGCGCTGCTCCGAGCAGCGTCAAAACGAAGCCTACGGCCACCTGATTGAGTCGAAGGCCGATTCCGGACCAGGCAACGATCAGTGCGACGAGCGAGGACACCACCGCTGCGACCAGGAACCCGAGCCCGACGCTGCCGGTCGTGAACGCGACCGCGAACCCGGCCATGGCCGAAAGAAGGATGCTGCCGTCGAGGGATAGGTTCACGATTCCCGCCCGTTCGGTGATCGCCTCTCCGACCGCGGCATAGATCAGAGGGGCTGCGGCAGCGATTATCGAAACCAGGGTCGCCTCCATCAGATCCGCCTGACGAGGGTTTGCCGCCTGGCAAACCATCCCCCGAATAGGACTGCGGCCAAAACGAGGAGACCCTGGATGACGGCTCCGAGCGACGAATCAAGGTCGAGGCGCAGCTGCAGTTGCGACGATCCGACCGAGATGGCGGCGAAGAACAAGGCGATCGGTCCGACCCACCGGACGAGGTTGCCGGCGAGCAGGACCACGAGAACGGCCAGAAACCCGCGCCCGCCGGCGATGGCGGGTACGAGCTTGTGCTGGACACCGGTGACTATCACCGCGCCGGCCAGCCCGGCCAGGCCGCCGCCGACCAGGAAAGCCCGCATCGTCGTAGCGTCGGCCGGCACGCCCAACAGTCGAGCACTGGCCGGGTTGGAGCCAACCGCGCGGAGTCTCAGCCCGAAACGGGTTCCTCGCATCACCAGGCCGACGCCGATCAGGGCCGCCACGGCCAGGACGATGGCGATCGGTGCCAGCCGCGTCTCGAAGGCGGTGGGCAGCCATGTTTCGGGCCGGAACGGCTCGGTTCCCGACGTCGACGCCACCCCCGCTCGCTTCCACGGCCCGATGATGAGGTAGGTGGCGAAAGCCTGGGCCACGAACCCCAGCCCGATTCCGCCGAAGATCTCGTTCACTCTGCCCCTCACCTTCAACACGCCGGCGGCACCACCCCACAGGGCGCCACCGACGACGCCGGCGGCAATGGTGACGGTGAGAACGATCGGCGTGTCGCCCCCGACGGTCCTGGCGGCCAATGAAGCGGCGATGGCTCCGGCCACGATCTGGCCTTCTACGCCGATGTTCCACAGTCCGGCCGCAAATGTGACGACGAGTCCGGCACCGGCGATCGCCACCGGTGCCCAGGCCATCAACGTATCCGAGAATCTGGTACTACCCGAAAAAGCGCCCTCGCCGATGAGCTTGAGGGCCTCCAATGGAGGCGCATCGGCGAGCAACAGAAGCCCGATCGTCGCCGCCAATGCCACGATGATTGGCGCCAGGACGCCTGCGATCCGCGAACCTATCGATCGGTTCATGCGCTGACTCGGCCGCCGATCAACGTTCCCACCTCTTCGGCGTCGGTGTCCCTGGCAGCGAGACGGGCGATGATCCGGCCTTCGAAGAGGACCAGGATTCGATCGGAGTAAGTCAGTAGCTCATCGATGTCCGCCGACGAGAAGATGATGGAAGTGCCGTCCTTGCGGCGCTCCAGCAGGCGGCCCCAAACATAGGCAGCCGAGTCGAGGTCGAGGCCCCTGGTCGGGTGTTCCATCAGCAGCAGCTTCAACTTCGCCGGCAGCAGGGCCAGCAGCAGCCTCTGTTGGTTACCGCCCGAGAGTTGATCGGCGGCAGAGTCCGGACTTCCCTTGATGCGGAAGGCAGCTATTGCTTCAGCAGCCCTCCGGCGGGCAGCTTCCCAGTCGACGAACCGGGCCGTATTCCCGGCAAGCTCGATGTGCTCGGTGATGGTCAGGCCCGGCAACAGGCCTTCTTCCAGGCGACCACCTGGCAGGAACGAGATGCCTGCCTCGGCCGCCCGCTGGGCGGGACGATGGGTGACGTCGCGACCTCCGATCGTGACCCTGCCACGATGAATCGCGGCAGTGCCGGCCAGAGCCCGCAGCAGCGAGCCCTGACCGCTTCCCTCGAGACCGGCCAGCCCGATCACCTCGCCTGCCTTGACCACCAGATCGGCGCCGGCGATCCCAGTCCTCTCATCGCCGGCGCTCACCGCGCTTAGCTCGGCGACGATCGGGCCGTCCTCGCTCGGCGGAGCCCGGCCCGGTATCAAGCTTCCCTGCTCGAACATCATCTCGACCAGGTCCTCCTCCCGGCGGGGAAGGGCGGAAGTTCCGACAACCCGGCCTCGTCGGAGAACGGTCACCGAAGTGCACAGCTCGTTGACCTCCTCCAGCTTGTGCGAAACGAACAGAACCGTCAGCCCCTCTCCGGCCAGTCGGTGGAGAGCGGCGAAAAGCTCCCGTCTCTGGTTGACGGTTATGCCTGAGGTGGGCTCGTCGAGGATCAGCACCTTGATACCGGCGGCCAGGAGCCTCACAATCTCGAGTTGTTGGCGTTCCCCAATGGAGAGGCTCCTGGTGATGGCCGCCGGGTCCAGCTTGAACCCGAAACGGCTCCCGGTCTCGACCAACTCGGCGCTGGACGCGGCGACGGATCGGCGGCTCCCGAGGCGAAAGTTCTCCGCGGCGGTGAAGGGAAGGCAAACCAGCGGTTCTTGGTGGAGCATCCCGATGCCTGCTGCCAGCGCCTGCTGGGGGGATCCGAGCGGAATCGGAAAGCCATCGAGCATCACCGATCCGCTATCGGGTGAGACGATTCCCGACAGGATCTTCATCAGTGTCGATTTGCCCGCGCCGTTTTCGCCGAGGATGGAGTGCAGGGTTCCCGCCGGAAGCTCCAGGCTGATCTCATCGTTGGCGACGAGGCTGCCGAACTTCTTGGTGACTTCGGAAACGGTGAGGGTCATGGAGGAGGGTCAAGTAGGCAGCGGGCGGTCGGCAGCAGGCAGTAGGCAGCAGGAAATTCCGTGCTGCCTACTTTGTACTGCTTGCTGCCTGTTGATGCTGCCGACCGGTGATCAGCCGGCGCTCGAAGCCCCATCGATCCCTTGCAGCAACTGGGTCGTGTACCAGATCTGAAGATCGGAAGCGGTCTCGCCTTCGGGCACGTAAACACTGCCGTCTTGATAGTTGAGCGGACCGGCCCAGAGGTTGATCGAGCCATCGGCCAGTCCGGCGATGAATTCGTCGAGGGTGGCCGATTCCTCTGCTGTGAGACCCTCGCCCTTGATGTATCCGACCATCGAGGTGTCGGGGTTGTTCATATCGCTCCAATCGGGCCCCAGCCACTGGAAGCTGGGGGCGAAGGTTCCGTCGATGACCGACTGTGCAACCTCGAGATAGGAGGGTCCCCAGTTGAAATAGGGGACACCCAGGCAGATGAAGGGAGCCTCCGCGCAGGCATCCCGGTAGTCGAACGGGACCGCCCAGACCGCTTCGTCGGCGGCCGCCCGCTGACCGGTGCGCACGATGACCTCGGTCGTGTCGATCCCGGACATGACGACGTCGGAGCCACCGTCGAGGAACTCGTTGGTCACCTGCGTCGGGTCCAGGGTCACACCCGGGATGTGGAACCAGAAGCCGATCCAGTTCACTGCAAACCTGAGGGCGGCGGGGTCCTCGCCACGGTAGTTCTCGTAGCAATAGCGAGCCCCGAGGTAGGCGGCATTGACGAACCGGCGAGTCTCGTCGTTGATCAGCGGACCGACATAACCGATCGAACCGGTGGAGGTCTTCAGGCCCGCCGCGCAACCGGCGATCATCTTGCCGTACTCCATCTCGGCCATGATGTTTCCGAGGTTCGTCAGGTCGGCTCGATAGTTCTGGCCTTCCGTCCAGGCGGTGTCGCCGGAAGCCCAAATCATCGGGACATCAGGATGGGCCGCGGCGGCAGCCAGGATGCCATCGCGCATGTCGTCCGAGGTGGCGAAGATCAGTTGGGCGCCCTGGGCGATCATGTCGTCGACGACCTGTTCCAACGTGGTATCGGGTCGATCGGCCGGGTTGACCTTGTCGAGGACGATCATCTCGGCACCGAGGTTGGCTTCGATGTACTCACCCGCCTCCCGATGCGCTTGCGACCAGCCGCGGTCGTCCTGGGGACCGACCAGGATCATCCCGAAAACCAGAGGCTCTGCCTCACCGGCGGTCGTCGTCGTTTCTTCGCCCTCGGTGGTGGTCGTAGCCGCTTCAGCCGTGGTGGTCGTCGCCCCGGCCGTAGTAGTCGTATCGCCGCCATCGCTGCCACAGGCCGCAAGCAACAACGCCAATACGGTCAGAATCATCAACCAGCGTCCCCGCCGGGTCATAGTCAGTCCTCCCATAGGAAGATCCGATCCTATGCAGGTCGAAAGCGATGGACGACTCGCGTCGGTTAAAGGTTTTCCACAGTTCGGAAAAGCCAAGTAAGTCGGAAGTCGGAAGGCGGAAGTCGGAAGCGGGAAGTCGGAAGTCGGCCCAAGAAACGAGTGGATTTACCCCGTCTTCCGTCTTCCGTCTTCCGTCTTCCGTCTTCCGTCTTCCGCCTTCCGTCTTCCGTCTTCCGTCTTCCTCAGGTACTCAACCGGGAACCATCTTGAGGACCCGGCCGTCGGCGACGGTCAAATACATCTCACCGGCCGAGTCGACCCCAAACGACATGACCTGGCCGACGCTCCCCAGGTTCGTCCACTCACGGATATCGGTCGCAACCCCGCCGACATAGCGGAAGGACCGGAGCCACCCGGAGCAGTAGTCGCTGAAGAAGTAAGTTCCTGCCAGAGCCGGCATCGCCGGGCCGCGATAGACGTAGCCGCCGGTTATCGAGCAGCCCTCGCTGTGGGTGTACTCATATATCGGTGGCGTGAAGCCGGTGGTGTTGCAGGTCGAACCGCTGAGGCATCGGGTCCCCTCCACCACCGGCCAGCCGAGGTTGGCTCCGGCCGACCCGGTGGTCAGCACCGTCACTTCTTCACGCTGGCCTTGACCAACATCGGCAACGTACAGGTTGTTGCCGTCCCAGGCGTTTCGCCAGGGATTGCGAACGCCTTTGACCCAGATCTCGGCCCCGGAGCCGGCAGTGTCAACGTCGAGCCGGAGAATCGATCCCAGCAGGCTGTCGGGATCCTGGCCATTGCCGAATTGGTCGTTGCCGCCGCCGCCATCGCCCATCGCGATGTAGAGGACCCCGTCGGGTCCGAATCCGAGCCAACCGCCGTTGTGATTCGAAGCCGGCTGGTCGATCATCAACAGTTCCCGAGCCGCTCCGACATCAGCGACATTCGGATTGGATGCCGAAGCCTCGTACTCCACGATCCGGGTGTCACCGGCGTTGTCTGTGTAGTTCACGTAGAAGCGGCGGTTGTTCGAGTAATCGGGGTGGAAGGCGAGGCCCAGGAGGCCCTGTTCACCTCCATATCCGACCGGGCCGCGCAGATCGATGAACGGAGTGGCGAGGCGACTGCCGCCCTGAACGATCCAGATCCGGCCCTCCTGGTCGACCACGAACAATCGTGCGTCTCCCGGGGGCGACGTGACGAATACCGGCGCTTCGAACCCGGCGGCGACTTCGACCAGGGCGACTCCAGTCACGCGCGGTGGAGGGATGATGGGGGTCAGGCCGAAGGCGCGGGAGATGAAGCTGGCCATCTGGTCGCGCAACACCTGGTCGAAGGGGCAGAATTTTCCGCCGCCGCATCCGGTGGTGATGCCGGCCGCGGCGATCGCTTCCACCGCGCCGGTGAAGAACAAGCCACCGGGAACGTCGGAGAACGTTCCGCTGCCGGTTCCGGGAGGCAGACTTAGCGCCCGCATAAGCATCACTGCCATTTCGCCACGGGATATCGGATTCCCCGGCCGGAAGGTGCCGTCGGGATAGCCGGTGGCGATGCCGAGTTCGGCAACGCGCTCGATGTGCCCCGCAAATGGGCCTGGGGGGACATCGGGGAACGTGCCCGAGGTCGTCGAGGGGCTCTCGTCGAGAGCGCGCACGAGAAAGACGGCCATCTGCTGGCGAGTCACAGGAGAAGTCGGGCAATAGAGGGCGGGTCCACACCCGGTCGTTATCCCGGCCGCTGAGATCGCTTCGATGGCCCCCTCGTGCAAGTTGCCGTCGTCGTCCAGGAAGGTGCCCCCGGGCGGAAGCGTCTGTCCGGTCGCGGGAGCGGTCACGCTCACGGCCATCAGGCAGACTGCCACTGACAGAACGAGTGGTCTTCTCATCGATGCTCCGATCGTCGGTCGCCCGTCTCGAGGCTATCAACCCCCCGTTCCTTTGTGGCCGATGCATTGGCAGACCGTCGACCGGCTCGCGGACGCCCTCAGGATTCGATCTGTTTGCCAGGGAAGCCTGCTCAGCCCCGGTCGAAGACACCGATGCGGTCGAGGACCACTCTTCCGGCACGCATTGCCGCTGCCGGTCTCCGCAGATTCGTCACGTCTCGATTCGGATCGCCCTCGAACAACACAACGTCGGCGCTGGCCCCGGGAGTGAGAAAAGTGACGCCCAGGTAGCGATAGGCGGACTCGCTGGCCGCGGCCACCGCCGCCCGATCCGACAATCCGTACTGCTTCAGCAGGACGGCTTCCCGAGCGACCTCGCCATGTCCGAGGCCGAGGTCGGTTCCCGCCACAACCGCGACCCCGGCTTCGACTGCCAGGGCAAGGTTTTGTCCGACATTCTCGAGGCCCTCCCCCAGGACCCGGGCCCCGCTCGATCCCCATCCGAGCATCTTCCGCACATCGCGAACGTTGCCGATGGTTGGGACCCAGGCCCCACCCCGGCTCCCCAGCAAGGCGATGTCGTCGGTAGTGAGATAGAGGCCGTGCTCGATCGAATCGACCCCGGCGCGAACCGCCTGGCCGGGCGTCACCGGCGCCATGGTGTGGATGGCCACTCTGGCCCCGGCTGCATGAGCGATCTCGCACGCCCTTGTCAGCGCTTCTTCCCCGAAGCTGATCACGGGGCCTTTCCCCTTCTGCGGCCAGTCCCCGATCAGCTTGATCCAGCCACCGGTGGTCGTCGCGGCGGTGACTGCCGCCGACAATCCGGCGTCGTCGGTCTCGACGGCGAAGCCCTCGAAGTAACCGTGCGGACCCGTGATGATCCTTCCGGCTGCCTGGAGGTGGGGCCTGGTCGCCGGGGGTTCCTCGAGGAGCTGGAGAACGACTTCGTCACGCCATCCCTTGTCCAGGACGAGAAAAACCCCATGTTCGAGGTGGGCAAAAGACCGGCGGCGTATCCCTTCTATGTCGCCGTTTCGTTGAACCTCGCTCAAGGCGTCGACTGCCAGGTGGGCGTGACAGTCGGCGAGGCCGCCGAGGGCAAAGTACCCCGTGAGGTCAATCTCTCTGCCAGCCCCGGTGGGTGCAATGAATACGTCCCGATCCACCTGAAGGCGGAGCGGGATCCCATCGGAGCTGGAGATCGTCAGAACCGAGCCGTGCACGGGACCCCAGAAGGTAGCGGTCAATGTCTCACCGGTATGTGACGAAGATCAGCCGATGAAAGCCCCCAACCGCGCCAACCTATTTGCTCTTGCTCTCCTCATCGCGGGGCTCACTTCATGCGGGTCGGCATCGACCACGACTCTCGCGACGACGGTTCCCCCGGTTGCAACCACAACGACGACCGTCCCGGCGGCGGGACTTGAAGTCACGGTTGCCGGATGTTCGGCTCCGCCCGTGACGTTTGCCCTGTTGTGTGATGTGGTGGACCTATTGCGCTCTTATCACGTTGAGCCTCCGGACGATGCGACGCTGGCTGTGGCGGCAACAGCCGGAGTTCGCGACTACGAATCGATCGAGACCGCGCCGTTGCCGAGGGGGATCACGTGTGCCGTGCCCGGCCCTGACTTCGCTTCACTCTGTCAGGAGGTGGAGGAGCGAATGGAGGCCGATCTGGTTCCGCTCCAGCCGATGGTCGAATCGGCGGTGAACGCAATGCTTGTCGACACCGTCGATCCCTACACGATGTACATCCCGCCGGAGCTGAGCGGGGCTGTTGGCGAAGACGGGATCATTCCCGGTTTGGGCATGGTCACGGGGGCTCTCAACGCAGTCGGGTCTCGTTGCGTTCGAATCGAGACCGCTTGTCCGCTCCAGGTGGTCACCGTCCTCGGAGACGGTCCGGCCGAACTGGCCGGATTGGTCAAAGGCGACGTCATCGAAGCAGTCGACGGGAAGGACCTCATCGGCCTAACTGTCATCGAGGCGGCGGGGTTGATGGCCGGTGCGCCCGGGACGGAGTTGGAGTTGGACGTCAACCGGGCAGGCACCAGGATCACCGTTCAGTTGGTGAGGTCCGATGTCACGGCCCTTCCGGTCAGCGCCGAGATGGTCGGCACGACGGGATACGTCCGGTTACCGGAATTCGGCCTCGACGCTCATTGGCATTTTCACTTCGCGCTCGAGTCCCTGATCGATGCCGGGGCCAGGCGGCTGGTCCTCGACCTGCGCGACAACCCGGGAGGTTTCCTCTTCTCGGTTTCGATCATCGGGTCCGAGTTCTTTTCCACCGGCCTGCTCTACCGGACGGCCGGACCCAATGAGAGCCTCGAATATCCAGCGGTGGAAGGTGGGATCGCCCAATCGATTCCCGTCATCACGATCGTCAACGGCTCCAGCGCCTCAGCGGCCGAGATCCTGGCCGCCGTCCTCCAGGAGCGGAATCGATCAGTTGTGGTCGGGGCCCCTACTTTCGGAAAGAACCTTGTGCAGATGCCCTTCGAGCTCCACAACGGGGGGCTTCTGCGGGTGACCACAGCTGCGTGGACCACGCCGGACGGCACCTCTGTGGCCGGAACCGGGGTCATGCCCGATGTTCAGCTCGACTTCGGACCTGATCTGACAGTGCCGGAGGTGGTTGCACTGGCCGTCGCGGCGGCAAGTTGATCGCGGATTTATGGGGCGGCGCTTGAATAAGGGGGTGCCCGGGCCCCTGAACCTCCGACGACGCCAGCTCATCGCCCTGATCCCGCTGGTCGCCGCGGCGTGCTCGAACGCGCCGGCTCCTCCCGCCCCGACAGCCGCTCCCACCACCAGCGCGCCAGTCTCGACATCGGCGAGCACGATGCCGTCAGCGCCTAGTGGAGGGACAACTACGACGTCAGCGGCGGTGGCGATCCCGGTCGAGTCGGTGGAGTGTGACGGCCGCGAAGGCGGCCTCCTCTGCGAAGGGTATTCGTTGATCCAGCGGTACTACGTCGATCCGATCGCCGACGCCCTCCTGGCGGGGGCCGCGGCCAACGGGGTCGAGGACCTCTCCACCTCCGGATCCGATTCGGTGTCATGCGCGATTCCCAACGACGTGTTCCAGGTGGTGTGCGACGCCATGGCTTTCGAAGGTGCCTCGAGCGATGTCGCCGCCGAAGCGGCCCTGGCCGGGATGGTGACGGCCCTTGATCCCAACAGCGCCTACCTCGACCCCAGGGCGCTCGAGTTGCTGGAGGAGGACCAGACGGGCGAGGTCGAAGGGATCGGTGCGCTGGTCGCAAGTGAAGATCTGACCGCCGAAGATCCGGGGTCCACACCATGTGCGGTGGTTTCGACGACCTGCCAGCTGGTGGTGATCTCGACCTTTGCCGGTGGTCCGGCCGATCTGGCCGGGATCCAGGCCGGCGACGTTTTCGTCGCAGTGGACTCGGAATCCATCGACGGCTGGAGCGTCGACGAGGTTACGGCGACGGTCCGGGGGCCGGCCGGGACCGACGTAACGATCACTGTCCGTCGAGGCGCCGTCCTGGTGGATATAACTGTCACCCGGGAGGCGTTGATCATCCCCGTCGTCGAGACCGACGTGGTCGGAATGGTGGGGTACCTGAAGCTGAACGTGTTTACTGACACCTCCGACCGCCAGCTTCACGCCGCCCTCGTCGAACTGCTCGACAGCGGCATCGACCGCCTGGTTCTCGACCTGCGGGACAATCCGGGAGGAGCCCTCGATGCCACGGTCAACATCGCCAGCGAGTTCCTCAGCGGCGGCGTTGTGGTCCGGACCCAGGCGCCCGACGAGGACACTGACTATCCGGTTGAGTTCGGCGGCATAGCAACCGATGCGGATCTCGAGATCGTCGTCCTCGTCAACCGGGGCAGCGCCAGCGCCTCCGAGGTTCTCTCGGCGGCCCTCCAGGAGCGCGACCGGGCTCTGATCATCGGTGAAAACACCTTCGGTAAGAACACCGTCCAGCAGCGGTTCGGCCTTTCCAACGGGGGAGCGCTCAAGCTCACCGTTGCCCGATGGGTCACCGCTGATGGGGCTGACTTCGGCGGCGACGGTGTCACCCCGGACATCAGCGCTGAGATCGACGCCGGCCTGACCGTCAACGAAGTAGTGGCCGAGATCTCAGCCCTGGCCGGTTGGCCGGCAGCGGCGTGAGGGCAACGCGATCCGCTTAGTCCGCGATCCGCGATCCGCTATCCGCCAGAACGCGTGTTGGCGCGCTCGTCGATGCCCATGGTCGAACGAGTGGACGGCAAGAAGGGCTAGGCAGCCGCGATTTCCCCAGCACGTTTCTGGCGGATCGCGGATCGCGGATCGCGG
>DATEEG010000241.1:0-11235 GCA_035281305.1 Acidimicrobiia bacterium
AATATGTCGATCACTTCGCCGGCTCCGACCCTGCGCTGGGTGTCCTGCCACCAGCGGGCCGTCAGCAGATCGGAGTGCTTATCGAGAAAGGCCTGCCGCAGCTCGCCCTCGACCCCGAGGAACCTGGAGAACTCCTCCGGAAAAACGTCGTCGGGGCCGACCGCGAACCAGGGCTCGGCCGACATCTCCTCGACCGGATCCGAGGACTCGGGGATTTCCCGAAACACACAGCCCGCAATGCTGGTGATCTCGTCGTAGTCGTAGAAGACGACCCGACCATGCCTGGTGACCCCGAAGTTCTTCAATAGGAGGTCGCCGGGGAAGGTCCCGGCTGCGGCGAGATCCTTGATCGCCGATCCGTAGTCGACCATCGCTGCCGCTGCCAGATCCGGATCCGCGTCGCGAAGATAGATGTCGAGCGGGATCACCCTCCTCTCGATGTAGGCATGGCCGATGACCATCGTACGGTCGCTGATTTCGATCGAACGCTCGCACTCGGTCAGCAGAAGGTCGCGCAGGTCCGGCGAAAAGCGGGCGAGGTCGAACTGAAGGTGCTCGAACTCCTGGGCGTCGACCAGCCGCCCCGCCCGATCCCCCCGAAAGACGAGGCGATAACGATCCTGCACCTCGCGGCGCGTGGTGCGCTTGGGGCTCGGAAATCGATCCTTGATCACTTTGAGCACGACGTCGAAGCCAGGCAGCGTGAACACGATCATGACCAGGCCCCTCGTGCCGCGGGCGATTTCGAACTTCTCTCCACTCGAAGAAAGATGGTCGAGCAACTCCCGGAACATGGCCGTCTTCCCGTGCTTGTGCTGGCCGATGGAGATGTAC
This sequence comes from Acidimicrobiia bacterium, assembly GCA_035281305.1. Lineage (GTDB taxonomy): Bacteria > Actinomycetota > Acidimicrobiia > Spongiisociales > ZC4RG35 > DATEEG01. The sequence goes on from DATEEG010000241.1 coordinate 835, forward strand.
AACTCCGAGAGCCGCTTGCGCGGCATCAGCGATCGCAGAAACCTGACCAGGTCGTAGGGCCGATCAACGTCTACATGGAAATAAGAGCGAGCGAAGGAGAACAGAATCGATACCTGGTTCTCGGTCAACAGGACTGCATCGAGGACGACGCCTTCCTCGGGATGGAGGAGTGCCAGCACCAACGGGATCACATGCGAGCCGCTATAGATGCGTCCCACCAGATACGCAGCCTTGCCGCGATAAAAAACCGCGTCGACGATCTCGGCCCGATCGATTACCCGCAGCGCCCCGACCCTCCGCAGATGCTCGCCGATCCTTTGGGCCGCTTCGAGCGAGTCGGCCGCCAGCGATCGATAGGAGACATCGAGGCCCGCGTCGACGATTATCCGCTGAACGAGAACGGCCATGTCGCCGGGCTCCTGATAGGAGCGGTGGACCGAACGATGTGCCTCGTTGGGGGGTGATCCGAAGTCGGTGTCTACGAACTCGATCGACGGATCGACGCCGACTGTCGTGAATATCTTCCGGGTGACGGAATTGAAGAAGGTTTCGGCCAGTTCCCAATCGTCGCGCTCCTGGATGAGGCCCGAATAGACGGCTTTCATCGCCGCCCACACCATCCGTTCCTCGACCCGGTTCCCCATGAGCCGCTTTACATCTTCGACCGCCTCGGAAACAACCTTCCCGTAGACGTCGAAGCGCTGGGCCGCATCGGCTGCCATCCCGCGCCAGTCGCGGTCCTGAAAGCGGATCCGGGCCCGTCTGGTGACGATTCGGAACCGGTCGTCGAAGGACCGGTAGGCAGCGTCGATGCTGCGGGCGCTGACGTTGGCAAGTCGCGAGTCGGAGAGGGCCGGGGTCGTCATCGGGGTCGATTCTCGCCGATCCCTCGCCGGCCCCCGCCCCCAAGATTCGTTCTTGTGACGGTTCCCCTACCGCAGGGGTGGTCAACCGTCACAAGAAGGGGGTCTTAATGCCAGACCACCGTCGCCACCTGCACCGGGGCGGCCACGCCTTTGAGGGTGGCCGCCCGAGTACCGGTCGCCGCCACGTCGCCGGCTTCCTCGAGCGTCTCGACACTGGCGATGATTTCCCCGGCCCCCGCCAGAGCAGCTACCCGGGCCGCCACATGAACCCCCATGCCTGAGTAGTCGTCACCGTGACGATTGGCCTCGGCGACATGGAGGCCGATTCGAACCGATGGGGCAAAGCCGGTGGTCCGTCGGTGATCAGCCAGAGTCTGCTGAATCGCGATCGCACAGTCGATTCCGGTCCGGGCCGCCTCGAACGCCACGAAGAAGCCGTCGCCGGTCGAGTTGACCACCTCACCGCCGCTCCGGCTGAACTGGGATCGGAGGGCCTCGTCGTGCCATTTGAGCAACTGGTCCCATCCTTCGTTACCCAGCAATTCGGCCAGGTTGGTCGAGCCGACGATATCCGTGAACATGAAGGTTTTCCGAGCCTGGACCGGCCGGGCTCGGCGTTCGGTGATTGCCTGGATGGTCTTGTCGGCCTCGGCTGTGGCCCACTCCGCACCCAGTTTCCAAAATTCGTCGCGGGCGGTGGCGAGCTCCAGATCGGCACCCTCCTCGTCACGGGTGGCCCGCAGTGCCATCGAGAGCAGCACCCGGGCCCGGGCAACTTCAAAAGGTGCGCCAACCGTTCTCCAGGTCGAAACCGCATCCCGTAGGTAGGGGCCGGCACCGGCGGCGTCACCTTCGGCCAGAAGCACTCGACCCCAGGACTCGTGGCGGGCGGCCTGCATTGCCGGTGAGTCGAAATCCACAACCAGGCGTTCCAACTCCGCGGCCGCGTCTCGCGCTGAGGAGAGAGCGCCGGACGCGACGAAGATCTCGACTGCAGCCGGTAGCAGCCGGGAGCGGGCAGCCCGATCCCAGGAGGTCTCCGCCAGGGCGGAGTTGATCGCAATTTCGGCCTGCTTCACCTTGCCCTGGGCAAGTCGAATCCGGGCCAGGGCCGGCTGAGGACTTTTCCCGATGGCGTGGGCGCTTCGCAGTGCTTCCTCGGCGCCCTCGAAGTCGCCCATTCGCAGCCGGATCTCGCCGATCGCGTAGAAGCCGTCTCCCATCGGGGGAATGGCGTTGTAGGCGGCCAGCTCGGTGGTTGCCTTCCGCAGGTCCTCTTCGGCCTTGGCCCACGCTCCGGTGAGAGCGACGACCTCGGCCTTGTGCACTCGGCAAACACCCGGGAAGCCGGCCACAGATGCCCGCTCGCAGAACTTCTCGGTCGCCTCGATCCACTCGCGAGCACGCCGATAGTCGGTGAGGTCACGGCAGCACGAGATCATGTTGCAGCAAGAGATCCCAGCCACCACGGGCGAGAGCTCGCCGTTGACGGCAGCAATCGCCGACTCCTCCAACATGGCAAAGCCCTCTTTGACTGCACCGGTGTTGACTTTCAAGTATCCGCCCCGGCTCAAAGCGAGCGCCCGCAGGTCGGGCGTATTCGTTCTCAACGCGATCTCCCCGGCCTCTTCGAAAAGCTGGAGAGCGGTCGCAGCGTCGGGGGCTTCGGACGCTTGTGCGATCTTCAGGTAACCGTGGGCGTAGCTTTCGGGTTCGCCCTCGAGGAGCTTTTCGCCGCGGCGGAACCAGGCGGCGGCGATCGAATGCTGGCCCTTGTATCCGTACTGGGTCTGCAGGTAAAACGCTATCTCGGCTGCCGCCACTTTGTCTCCGGCGGCCAGATACCACTTGAAGGCGCGCTCTTTGATCTCAATCGCAAGATCAGCGTTGCCGGTGAACCAGGCGGCCTCGGACAGACCGACGAGATCCGAGCCCGACAGTTGTCCGTCGCCCTGATCAGCGAGGCTGAAGAGGTCGAAAGCCTCGGCCCAGGCGTGCCGGCTCAGAGCGTCGCGCGCTCCACTGAGAGGGTCGGCCGTCGTCGATTCCAAAGGCACCTTGACTTCCTAGTCAGGTTGATTCTGGCACCGTCGCCATCCGATCGGACCTTTGTGACTATCTCTATGAGACGCCACGCCTTTTGCTCAGGGACTGGTCTCGCATCTCGGCCGATCTCGCTCCCGTCTGGTGAGTTCTCGTGACTCCGATCTTTCAATTTGGCTACGCGTACCCGGGCAAATGCCGGCCACTCTCCCATGCGTCGACCTGTTACGGAGGGAGGGTCCCCAACATTGCGACCGGTTGGGCTCAGTCGATGATCAGCAAGGTGTGATCGTCTACCCAGATAGCTCCTGTGCCCTCGGCGACCGACCTGCCATATCCGGTTGCGACGTTGACGACGAGGACCTCGCGAGCCTCCCCTGAGCAAACAATCCGGCTTCCATCCGGGGACCAAGCCCCGACCGGGTACGGGAGGCAGTTTCCGGTATGCAAGCCAGTGGCTCGCGGTTCGGAGCCGTCGGTGGTCGCTAGGAACAGTGCCGCCCCAGGGCCGTTGATCCTGTTTCCCAGCATGGTCACGAGCGAACCGTTCGGGGACAACGAACCGAACCCTGCGGCGCCCATTCCTTGTTCCCGACCCACCAGGACCGTGCTGTTCCCTCCGTCAATCGGGACGATCAAAAGCTGATGATCTCTGTCGCTGGGAAAGGTGTAGAGAAGCGATGTGCCGTCGGGTGTGAACTGAGGTCCTCCGGCGCCGGCGGGTACGCCGCGGACCTGAGTGGCTTTGCCCGTGGCCACGTCGACGACGAAGACGCCCTCAGATCCCAGGTAGGCGATCAAGGTCCGGTCCGGTGACCAGGCGGGGGCGATGACATCCGTGGGGTGACTCGTCACTTGGCGGACACCGGTGCCATCGAGGCTGGCAACGAACACCTCGGAGCTCCCGTCGCTCCCGTTTCCGACAAAGGCGAGGAGCGATCCATCTGACGAGGCTGCGTACCGCCCGTGGGCTGGGGGATCAAAGGGCTGATCCGGATCGAGCGAGTTGAGGATCGCTGAGGGGAGTGGAGTCAACTCACCGCTGGTCAAGTCGATCAGGAAATCGGCCGCCCCGCTCGAGCGCGTGACCGGAGTGGACGGAGCGAAAGTGGGCAGGCCGGCCACCGGTTCGTCGTCTGTAGCTCCCAACAGGACCGCCCCGGCAATGACGATGGCGCCCGCTGCGACACCCAGGATGAGACTCCGCCAGCCAGGTGCCGGGACGGGGGCGAGCTCATTGGATTTGAGTTCCGTCATGTCAGTGGTCCCCAAGTCCAACTCGGTGAGGTCTGCGGTAAAAGGGCTGCCGCTCAGGTCTAAGTCGGCCACGCCCGGCACCGGATTACATTCCGCGAACAGCATCAAGACTTTTTCCTGCGTAGTCACGACCCATCTCCTTTTCGAGCTGACGGGGAGCGGATTGCTCGGGTTTCAAGCCGGTTGTATTCGTCGGTCAGTCTCCGCTTGGCTTCGTAGAGACGCTGTCGAGCCGCAGCGATGGTGACGCCCAGGGCCAGAGCCAAATCTGGTTGGGGTAGCTCCTCCCAGAAGGTGAGCCGAAGGATTTCCTGCTCCGAGGCTCCAAGCGCCCCGAACGCAGCAAGAGCCTGGCGGTGGTCCTGATCCAAGATCACAACGTCCTCGGGAAGGCTTGAGCTCATGCCCAACCCGATGACCTTCCCGGCCAGCCGACCGCGCCGGACGGCGGAGCGGCGCTGATTTGCCAGAACCCTGTAAGCGACTCCGTATAGCCAAGGAAGGGCATGATCGCCCGCTGGAATCTGATCCCACTTCCGCCAGACGACCAGGAAGGTCTCGGCTACCGCGTCTTCTACGGAATCCGCTCCTGTCCGGCGCCGACAGTAGGTGTAGACGTGACGATAGAAACGGTCGTGGACTTCGCGAAAGCGATCATCTCCGTCGGCCAATTCAAGTCCTCAGCAGCCACATCACACTTCTATATGTCCGGACAAGCTGATTCATCAGCAGATATCTCTCGGAACGACGCAGCCGACCATCCCGGCAACGGTGTGCAACTTCGAGCAGACCAGCTCCTGCCGCCGTGACCCAGGGGGCGCTAGTCCAGCACCAGACCGGCGATCGCCGTCACTGGGTTTACCGATGTGCCCGGGGTGGGATTCGAACCCACACGCCCTCACGGGCAGGGTGTTTAAGACCCGTCTGTATACCATTCCAGCACCCGGGCGCAGCCAAGCGCAGGCTATCGCAACAGGGCGGCCGCTACCCCGTCGAGGAGATCGTGCTCGGAGACCACCACCTTCCCGGCCCCGGCGGCCGTTGCCGCTCCTTCGGCGATCACCGCCCCCGCCAGGATGACCGGTGCGCGAGCCGGATCGAGACCGGGCAAGGCCGCCGTTTGCTCCTCGGTCAGACCCGCGAGCCGCTCGACCAAGCGGGTTATGTCGGATAGCAAAAGGCCAGCGATCTTGGACTCGCCTTGATGGATGCGAGCCAGGCTGGTCCAGGTTCCGGCCACTCCGATCACGGATCCGACGAACGGAGTCACCGGAAGGAACATCTCCGCCACCAACGCCCGCGCAGCAACGACGTGGCTCGGAGGCGCCGGTCGAGCAGTTAGGACTCGATCTGTCAACCGAACCGAGCCCACATCGAATGATCTCCCCCCCTCGACGGTCACGAACTCGGTCGAGCCGCCTCCGATGTCGACCACCAGATGGGGGGCGGGCTCTCCGGTCCGACTCGTGGCTCCGGCGAAAGTAAGTGCCGCCTCTTCGTCACCGGAGATCATCTCGGGACGGACGCCCAGGGCCAACTCGGCCCGATCGAAGAACGTCTCACGATTGCGGGCATCCCGTGAAGCCGAGGTGGCCACGGCCCGCCTTCGCTCCACCCCCACCTCCCCCATGCGGCCGCCGAACTCCGAGAGGGCGAGCAGGGTTCGGTCCATCGCCTCCTCGCTCAGCTCGCCGGTGGCGTCGACGCCGCGGCCGAGGCCGGTGACGCGTTCGTATCTCCCGAGTTCGGCGACGCCGTCACCGATCTGGTGCAGTATCAGGAGCCTCATTGAATTGGTGCCGATGTCGACCGCGGCGACCTTCATTGCGAAACCCCGGGCATTGTCTTCGGTTCGACCCAATTGGGGTTGCGCCCATCGCCGATGACGCACGGCAGGGTGCAGTCAAGCGGTTCGATCTCGGAAGCAACCAGCTCGCCGACCGGGTTGTCCCATGGGTCGTCGGAGGCAACCCCGGCCGCGTAGTCCGCATAGTGGGCGTGCAGGCACTTCACTCCGAAGCCGGCCCCGGCCACGCCGCCACTCGGCCGATGCATCGCATCCTGGCCGATCAAAACATCACGCTCGATGCGATACCGCTCGTGGGCGGCCGTCAGCCGCTGCCCGAATTCGGGGTCGACCGCGGCCCGGTCTTCGATGCGTCCGATGTCCCCCCTCGATTCGATCCTTGCGACCCGACGGACCGCCAGCGGACAGCTCAACCAGTAGTGAGTGGGAAATGGGGTGCCGTCATCGAGAACCGGAGGCACCTCGATCACGACTGGCAACCCCAGATGACAACGCACCAGTGGTTTCGAGACAGCCCTGAGGGGTCGTCCCAATTGAGCTGCGATCGCTGCCTGAAACGGTTCGACGTGAAGTGAGGGGTCGTCGGCGCCTGTCACCCGGGAAGTTTGGCAGTGGGGACATCGGCGCCGGTGAAAAAGTTCCAGATGGCCAGGTACCAGGGGACCTCGTCAGGTTCGGCGGTCGCAGCCGCTGGAATGGTCGACAGGGTTTCTTCCGGTTCGAGCACGACGTAAGCGGTCTCACCCGGCATGACGTATCCGAGGTTTTCGCGAGCCAACCGCTCGATCTCCTCGGGGGTCTGCAAGGCTTGGACCTCACGGTTCAGAAGCTCGTTCTCCATTTGAATCCGGGCGAGTTCGGCCGACGCACCATCGACCCGGGCTTGCTGTTCGAGAATCTGGCGGAAGGGGATCACCGCGGTGATCACCGCCATCCCGGCGATGATCAGTGCGAGCACGCCCATGAACATTGCCGGCCGCGCCAATCTCCTCGACCCGCGACTGGTCACTTGAACTTCCGGAAGGTGTCCCAGCCGGCGTAGCGGGCTTCGCCGCCAAGTCGCTCTTCGATGCGGAGCAACTGGTTGTACTTGGCGGTTCTCTCGCCGCGCGCCGGGGCCCCGGACTTGATCTGACCGGCGTTTGTGGCCACCGCCAGATGCGAGATGAACGAGTCTTCCGTTTCGCCGGAGCGATGGCTGACCATCCGCCCGAAGCCCGCTCGCTCGGCGGTTTCCATCGTGTGGAGGGTCTCCGACAGGGATCCGATTTGATTCACTTTGATCAGGATGGCATTGGCGGCCTCGGAAACGATGCCTTTCCGCAGAAGCTCCTCGCTGGTCACGAAGAGGTCGTCACCCATCAGCTGGACCCTGGCGCCCAGTTTTCGGGTCAAAGCCTGCCATCCGTCCCAGTCGGACTCCGCCATTCCGTCTTCGATCGAAACGAGCGGAAACTCGTCGACCAGGGATGCCAGATAGTCGACCAGCTCCGCGGAGGTCATGGCTCCGCCTTCGAGCTGATACCGGCCGCCCTGGAACAGTTCGGTGGCGGCGACGTCGAGCGCCAGGGCGACTTCCTCCCCGAGCCGATAGCCCGCTTGCTCGATCCCTTCCGACAGAAGTTGCAAAGCCGCCCGATTGGTAGCGAGGTTGGGGGCGAAACCACCTTCGTCGCCGACATTGGTTTGCAGGCCGCGCCCGGCGAGGACCTTCTTCAGCGCCTGATAACACTCGACGCCGGCCCGCAACGCATCGGCGAAGGTGGGGAGTCCCCCGGGGACGATCATGAACTCCTGAATGTCCACCGAATTGGAAGCGTGGACACCACCGTTGAGGACGTTGAGGCACGGAACCGGCAGCAACCGGGCGGTGGGACCGCCGAGATAGCGGTATAGGGGCAGACCCAGCCCGGCGGCCGCCGCACGGGCCACCGCCAGGGACACCGCCAGGATGGCATTGGCACCGAGCTTCGACTTCTCGGCCGTGCCGTCCAGATCGAGCATGATTTGATCGATCGCCTCCTGGCGGGTGGCGTCGACCCCGATGATCGCCGGCGTGATCGTCGAACGAACATTGCGAATCGCCTGCTGGACCCCCTTGCCCGAGTAGCGGTCGCCGCCGTCTCGCAGTTCCAAAGCCTCTCCCGATCCGGTCGAGGCTCCGGAGGGGACCGCGGCCCTTCCGAACCCTCCGCCCGACAGATGGACCTCGGCCTCGATAGTGGGATTCCCCCTGGAATCGAGGATCTCTCGGGCAGTCACAGCAGCAATCGAAGTTGAAGAAGGCATGGACGAAGAACCTTACCGACTTCCCTTATCAGGCTTCCGACTTCCGCCTTCCGCCTTCCGCCTTCGCTTTCTCCCAGCGCTCATCGAGCTCGGCCAGGCTCAGACCCTCGAGCGGGCCCATCGCCTCCATCGCTCCGAAGCGGGTGATGAAACGCTCGACCGATCCCCGCAAGGCGAGTTCGGGGTCGACGCCGAGGTGGCGGGCCAGGTTCACCACCGTGAAGAGGACATCACCCAACTCCTCGGGCACGCGGTTCATCTCCGCCACGGCTTGCCGCAGCTCCTCGACCTCTTCGGAGAGCTTGTCGAGAACGGGGGATGCCTGCGACCAGTCGAATCCGACGTCGGCCGCCCGTCGCTGAATTTTGGCAGCTCGCTCCAGCCCGGGCATACCGACGGGAACGCCGTCGAGAAGTGACGGTCGCACCCCGCCCCGCTCGGTTTCCTTGATCCGCTCCCAATTCGCCTTGACCTCTTCGGCATCCTCGACCTCGACGTCACCGAAAACGTGGGGGTGGCGGCGAACCAGCTTTTGGCGAAGGACTTCGGCCACGTCCTCGATGTCGAAAGCGGCTGCCTGCCGGGCGATGTTGGAATGGAAGAGGACCTGCAACAGGACGTCGCCGAGCTCGTCCTCGAGTTGTCCTTCCGACCCGGAGCCGATCGCCTCGACAAGTTCGTAGGTCTCCTCGATGAGATTCTTGACGAGGCTCTCGTGAGTCTGCTTTCGATCCCAGGGGCACTCCTCGCGCAGCCGGGCCATCACCTGTATCGCCCCGACCATTCCCCCCGGAGTCGGATCGATGAACATGGAGGTGCGGAGACCGGCCAGCCCTGAATCCACCTCATCGATCGGCGCCCGGACAACCATCTCATCGGGCCCGCCCGCATCCACGACAACGGTTGCGACTGTGCCCTCCGCCACCACTCTGGACAGCCGGGAAGCGACGTCGGCCAGCACCACCGGCACGTCGAGGTGGGCGACAATCGTGGGACCGTCGATCACCAACGGGTAGGGCAACCTGTGGCCATTCAGGAGCCGGAGCCCGCGATCCAGGGGGTCATAACCGACGGCCGCCAGCACCGCGTCGATGAACGACTCCCCGGCCAGCAGCACGGCATCGACCCGGCCTCGAAGTCGCGCGACGGCCAGTTCCCCGACAAGGGCGCTGCCGGGTACGGCGTAGAGCGTCTTGCCGCGCTCCGACGCTTCGATGACCCGATCGGCGATGGCGTCATACACCTCCTCGAACGTGGCGTGTTGATAGAGGTCGTCACAGGTTTGAACCACCCGGACGGCCGCCAGCTCGGCGGCTGCTGGATGTTGCAGGGTCCTGACGATGACGGTGAAGGACGGGTCGAGCAGCATCGCCCGTGTGGACGGCGGCAGCCGCTCCAGAGAGCCGGGTCCGAGTCCGACGATTGTGAGATCGCCTGGCAGGGTCTCGGCTACCAATATCTCAGGTGCCCGAATCTCAAGTACTCGGGGCCTGAACCATCGGGTTCGGCTCGGTGACCCAAACTCCGTACTGGACGTCGACCTCGACGACCGCACCAGTCACCGTATTCAGCAGCCAGGCGTCGACGAGCTGGTTGACCCGCCCGGCGTCGATCTCCTCCCGCAATGACTCGAGCGAGGGATCCTCGCGCGACTCGACCAGGATGAGGTGCCAGCCGAACTGACTTTCGACGGGCTCACTGACATCCCCGATCGTGGCCGCGGCGGCGGCATTGGCGAACTCGGCGACGTACATGCCGAGAGGCTGGCAGCCCAGGTCGCCTCCGGATGCGGCGGTCCCGTCGGTTCCGATCTCGGTAGCAACATCGGCAAACGCCTCACCGCCTTCGATCCGGCTCCTGGCGTCGATGGCCTCCTGCTCGGTCGGCACGAGGATGTGGCGAACACAAGCAGTCGTCCGACCGTTGGGATCTGATGAAAGGAGCAAGCGGGCATCGGCGTCTGTAGCGGGAACGGCGTCACCCTGGAACTGCTCAAAAAGGTGCTCTCTGATCACCTGCTGGTTGGCGATGACGTCGAGGCGCTCGATCGGAAGGCCTTGAGTCGCAAAGAAGTCTTCGATCGAAATGCCCTGTGACTCTTCCAGCGTGGCTGCCAGCTCCTCCTTTTTGACGGAGATC
>DATEEG010000242.1:0-2363 GCA_035281305.1 Acidimicrobiia bacterium
TCACTGCCCCCTCGGCGCCGCCGGCGACGGCAGCGTCGGCATAACCCCATTGGATCGCCCGCAAGGCGTCGGAGATCGCCTGGGCACATGCGGCGCAGGCCACCACCCGGGTCGTGGCGGGTCCGCCCAATCCGTACTTGATGGAGATGGCGGCGGCGGCGGCGTTGCACATCATCATCGGAATCAAGAGTGGAGACACCCTGGTTCCCTCCTCGTACGAGCCCTGGATCAGCTCTTCCAGGGAAGCCAGGCCCCCGATACCGGTCGCGATCGAAACGGCGACACGGTCGGGGTCGGCAGTGAGTTCGCCCGCCTGATCGAGGGCCTCGGCCGCCGCGCCGAGAGCGAACTGGGAGAAACGGTCCAGGCGCCGGCTCTCCTTGCGAGGGATCAAGGGCTCCGGATCCCATCCCCTGACTTCGTGGGGACCGGCGCCGGGTTCAGCGAGAAGGCCCTTCCAGAAGCTCTCGACGCCGATACCGGTGGCGGCGATGACGCCCACCCCGGTGACGACTACTCGCCGCTTCTTGCCCTCGCTGTCCGACATCACCCCCATTCTGCCCGACCGTGGGCCTACTTTGAAAGGCGGAGCCGGGCCTGGAGCCGCTGCATCGATTCGATCCAGCCGTCACGGTCGGTGGCCTTGCGAACCATGAAGTCGGCCACTTCGGGATGGGGGAGGATCAGAAATCTCTCGGCGTCGAGTCCGGCGACCGCCGCTGAAGCCACTTCCTCGGCGGTGAGGGCGGTTCCGGCGAGGAACTCGGCGACGACTCCGGCTTGGTCCAGCATCCGGGTGCGGACTCCTTGCGGGCACAGGCAGGAGACCTTGACACCCCTGTCTCCATATGTGATGGAAATCCATTCGGCGAAGGCGACCGCAGCGTGCTTGGTCACCGTGTACTGGACTGCACCGATGTTGGCCAGCAGACCCGCGGCAGAGGCTGTAACCAGTAGATATCCCCTGCCCCGGCCGACCCAGAGCGGGACCAGGTGACGGGCTGCGTAGACGTGGGCTTTGAAGTTGATCCCCAGCATGCGGTCCCAGTCGGCCTCGGGGCTCTGTTCGTCGCCTTCGAACGCGATGCCGGCGTTCGCACAGAAGAGCTCGATCGGCCCGAAGTTGGACTCGACCTCCTCGATCAAACGGCGGTTGGAATCCTCATCAGCGACGTCGACCCTGAAGGCGTGCCCGTGGATCGCTGCAGCCACCCCCGCGGCCGCCTCCAGATCGATGTCGGCCGCGATCACGGCACTGGCTCCCTCGCGCGCGAACCGGTCTGCCAGAGCGGCCCCGATCCCGTGTCCGGCTCCAGTGACGACTACGACTTTTCCGGCGACGCGCATGATTTCGCCGGCTAGACGAAGATGACCCAGACGACCAGGTCGTCGGTGAAGTCCTCGAATCGATGAACGACGCCGGCAGCAACGAAGATGGCGTCGCCCGGCCCGAAGGGTCGGCGGGAGTCACCGGCGACGAATGAACCTGTCCCGGATATGACCACATAGATCTCGTCTTGATCGTGTGGTTGTTGAGGGTCGGCGCCGCGCGGTGCATAGATCTCGATCGATATTCGTTCTTTCCGGAACAACTCGACGAAGCGCTCCTGGGCCGGTCCCGGCAGACGGCTCAACCCTTCGAAGACCGTCCCTTGCCAGTGCTCCATCTAATAAGCGTCCGGAAAAAGCCCCGCGCCGGCGAGGTCGGTCTCAGGGGCGAGGACCGCCGGGAGCAGTCCACCCACTTGAGGCAGAAGTTGGCGGCAGTAAAAGCGAGCGACTGCAATTCGACCACTGAGGAATCCGGCATCACCGTCGCCTGCGAGGATCAGTGACGAAGCCGCCGCGGCCGAACGGAGGTGGAACCAGCCTCCCAGAGCCGTGCCGAACATTCGAAGGTAGGGAGTAGCGCCCGCCAGCACCTGATTCGGATCAGCCGGAAGCGACGCAAGCAGGTGATCGGTGGCGGTCCGTAGCGAGGCCAGGGCGCTCTCGAGAGCGCTGGCCAGGTCGGTTAGCTCCGATGGGGCCGAATCGATGCTGGCCGAGATCTGATCAAACAGGGCCGCAGCGACCGCCCCCTGGCGCAATGGGACCTTTCTCATTACGAGATCGATCGCCTGGATCCCGTTGGTCCCTTCGTAGATCGGCGCGATCCGGGCGTCGCGATAGAACTGGGCGACGCCGGTCTCCTCCACGTATCCCATGCCACCGTGGATCTGGATCCCGAGCGACGAAAGCTCGACCCCGAGGTCGGTGCTCCAGGCTTTGCTGATGGGCGTGAGGAGAGCGACCAGATCACCTGCTGCGTTCCGGTCTTCCGGATCCTCGGCGTAGCGCTCGCGGTCGGAGGCCTCCGCACA
>DATEEG010000243.1:0-16084 GCA_035281305.1 Acidimicrobiia bacterium
TATCGCGTTCCGTATCCCGGCCGAATCGACCAGGTCCTGGCGGGAGGTGGCGAATGATCCAATCTCCCGACATCAGCTGGCTCGGGATCCTTCCCGAGCTGATACTCGGACTGGGCGCAGCCGTGATCCTGTTGATCGATGTCCAGTGGAAGCCGCGCCCTCGGGTCCTGTGCCAGGCGACCGGCGTCATCCTCGCGCTCGCCGGCATCGCCGCTCTGATCCAGCGGGTCTGGCTGGGCGGCCTCGGTCCCGAGGAGCAGACGGCTGCCAACCTGACGCCCTTCGGGGGAATGTTGGTGATCGACGAGTACGGCATCTTCGCCCACCTGCTCCTGATCGTGGTCGCCCTGGGCGGGCTGGGAGCGGGGTGGCGGTTCTTCGAGTCGTTGGGACGCCGGGGGGCCGAAGGGCTCGCGCTGCTGTTGCTATCGACGGCGGGGTTTGCCTTGATGGCCTCCACCCCGCATCTTGTGATGATGTTCCTCGGTCTCGAGATCGGCTCGATCAGCCTGTACGTCCTGGCCGGATTCACCCGCACCGAAACCGCTTCAGGGGAAGCGGCCGTCAAGTATTTCCTGCTGGGGTCATTCGCCTCGGCCATCTTCATCTATGGAGTGGCGCTCATCTTTGCCGGGACCGGTTCTCTCCATCTCTTCGAGCAGCGAGCGTTTCTGGCGTCGACCATCGTGCTCCGTCCGGCGGTCCTTCTGGCTGGTCTGGCCCTGACCATCGTCGGTCTCGCCTTCAAAGTCACTGCGGCGCCATTCCACTCGTGGGCCCCCGACGTTTATCAGGGAGCACCGGCCGGCGTGGTCGGTTTCATGGCGGCCGCTGCCAAGGTCGGCGGTTTTGCGGCGTTGGTCCGTCTCCTCTCGACCGGATTCGCCGACTACGCCTCTACCTGGGCCCTGGTGGTCGCCGGAATCGCGGCCCTATCGATGTTGATCGGCTCCTTCCTCGGCGTCGTTCAGGACGACCTGCGGCGCCTCCTGGCGTATTCGGGAGTCGCTCACGCCGGCTTCATCCTGACGGGAGTCGTGGCGGGTCGCATTGGAACGGGCGGCGTTTGGTTCTACCTGGCGGTGTACGCCGTGCAGTTGGTCGGGGCGTACGCGGTCGTGGCGGCGGTCAGCGGGCCCAATTCGGCCGGTTCGGCGCTTTCCCGGTACTCCGGGCTCGGCAAGCGGCAACCCTTCCTGGCGCTGGGCCTCACTGTCTTGCTGCTCGGTATGGCTGGTATCCCGCTCACCTCCGGCTTCATCGCCAAGTTTGGCGTGTTCCAGGAAGCGTGGCGAGCAGGTTTCGGCTGGCTCGTGGTTGCGGCCCTCCTCGCTTCCGTCGTGTCGTTCTTCATCTACCTCCGGGTCATCGTGGCGATGTACATGGGTGGTGATGCCAGCGATGAACTTGGCCCACCCCTCGGAGTCCCGGTGCGCGCCGTACTCATGGTGGCGATGGCGGTCACCCTGATATTCGGCCTGTTTCCGGCGCCGCTGCTTCGCCTGGCCGCCAATGCCCTCCCGCTCTAGACGCAGACTCCTCACCGTGGCCGTCGGTCTTCTGCTCTTGGTCCCCATCGCCGCCGCTGCCCGCCTCACCCAATCCGACCTGGTCCTGGTGCGGGCCGACGACGTCGTTACCGAGGACCTCTACGCCGCCGGCAATCGAATAACCATCGAAGGACGAATCGAGGGGGACCTGGTTGCCGCAGCTTTCGAGGATGTCGTCATCGCGGGGGAGGTGACCGGCGACGTGGTGGTGGTGGCTGGCCGCGTGACCATCACCGGGACGGTCGGTGGATCCGTTCGGGTCGCCGCCGGGCGGGTACAGGTCGGTGGAGGGATCGCCGAGGACTTGGTTGTTGCTTCGTGGAGGACTGTGGTCGATCCGACCGGGACGATCGGCCGGGACCTTATCAACTGGGGTCGCAGCGGCTCGGTGGCGGGCGGGGTGAACCGCGATCTGACAGGTCGGTTCTCCCACCTCGTCCTCGACGGGCAAGTCGGCAGGGCGGTCGACATCAACGTGGGAACGCTGGTGGTCGGCCCTTTGGCCGAAGTCGATGGCGACGTTGCCTATCGCTCGACTAGAGAGGCCGAGGTGTCGGGCTCCATAGGCGGCTCCGTCATCCAGCGGACTCCGCTGCCCCCCAACATCAAGATTCGGGCCCTGCAGCTGTTGACCGTTCTCCTCGTGATGCTGATCCTGACCGCGGCCGGATTGTTATCGGCTTCGGCCTGGCCCGAACAGCTCGAGTCGATGATGGCGGCGGCCGGACGGGGCTGGAGGACCTGGCTCTCCGGGCTCGGGGTTCTGGTCTCACCCTTGCTCGCCGCGGGAGTGCTCGGGCTCATCCTCGGTGTCGCTCCTCCGGCGGCTGCCATTCCGCTCGTGATCGTCCTGCTGCCGGTCGTCCTCGGTCTCGGTGGAATCGTCTTGATGGCTTCCCTGTTCGGGGTGATCCCGGCGGCCGGAGCCCTGGGAGAGCTAGTGGCCCGTCGGCGCGCCTCGGCCCCGGCGGCGATCCTGGTGGGGATGTTGCTGGTGGGCATCGTCGTGTTGATTCCGCTGCTGCGCGTGGCGGCGGCGGCGACCATCGTTCCTCTCGGGGTCGGCGCCCTGTTGGGCAGGCGTCCCCAGGGCGCCGAAGTCCAGATCGAGCGAAAGGCCACGGAGGTCCGTGGCTAGTTCAGTGTTTCCTCGCGGCATGTCTCTGCTTAGCGCCGTCGAGGCGGAGGGTTGCTGGATCTTCGATTCCGACGGCAACCGCTACCTCGATGCCGCTGGTGGAGCAGTGGTGTGCGGGGTCGGACATGGCCGACGCGAGGTTGTGGATGCCGTCGCCCGACAGCTGGCGACCGTCGACTATGTCCATGCCTCGACCTTTACGACGCCGGTGCTCGAGGACTATGCGAGAGCAATCGCCGACCGGACGCCGATGGACGACGCACGGGTCTACCCGGTTTCGGGCGGAAGTGAGGCCATCGAAACGGCGCTGAAACTGGCCCGGGCGTATCACCTGGCCCGGGGAGAGCCGCAACGGACCCAGTTGCTCGCCCGCCAGGGAAGCTATCACGGCAACTCGCTGGGGGCGCTTGACCTATCGGGGAGGGCCGCGCTGCGGGATCCGTACCTTCCCTGGCTAGGTCGAACGGTTCACCTTCCGCCCGTCTACGAGTATCGATGTCCGGCCCCGGACCACCCCGTCCGTTGCGGGTCCTGGCACGCCTCCCGATTAGAAGAAGAGATCGTCACGCGAGGAAATGTCGCGGCCTTCGTTGCCGAATCGGTCGGGGGCGCAACCCTCGGGGCCGCAGTACCCCCTGATGACTACTGGCCCGCCATCGTCGATATTTGTCGCCGTCGTGGCGTACTGCTGATCGTTGACGAAGTGATGGCCGGGTTCGGGCGCACCGGGACCTGGTTCGGCATCGACCACTGGGAGGTGCGGCCGGACATCATCGTGGCGGGCAAAGGGGCCTCCTCGGGGTACTGGCCCCTCGGCCTCGTCATCGCCTCCGAGGCGGTCCACGGCGCCGTCGACGGCGCTTTCGTGCATGGATTCACCTATTCCCATCACCCCGCCGGAGCCGCCGCCGGGAAAGCGGTAATCGAAATCATCGAAACGGAAGGGCTCCTGGAGGCATCCGCCAGGCAGGGGGAGAGGCTGCTCAACGGCCTCCGCGATGCCATCGGCGACCACCCCCGGGTCGGTGACATCCGCGGCCTGGGCCTTTTGGTGGCAGTCGAGCTCGTCTCCGATCGCGCCACCAAAGCAACGTTCGATCGGTCCGAGGCGGTGACCGAGCGTTTGCTCGACGCCTGTCTCAAGAACGGGCTCATCATCTATCCGGCGTCGAAGGGAGCAGACGGGGTCAACGGCGATGCGGTGCTGTTGGGCCCCCCGCTCACGATCTCGGATTCAGAGATCGACACCGTCGTCGATCGTTTCAGGGACGCCGTGAGTCGAGTAGTAAGCAGTAGGCGGTAAGACTGATTCTGCCTACTGATCTCTGACCAGATTCCCCCTGCGGTAGACCGTCATGCACCGGTAGCCTGGCCAACGCATGCTTGACCGCCTCGGGCGCCCCCTTCACGACCTCCGCATCTCGGTCACCGACCGGTGCAATTTTCGCTGCACTTATTGCATGCCCAAGGAGATTTTCGGCCGGGAGTATGAGTTCCTGGCTCGCGATCAGCTGCTTTCTTTCGAGGAGATCGAACGGGTAGCCACGGCCTTTACCCGGGCGGGAGCCCGCAAGTTGCGAATCACCGGCGGCGAACCGTTGCTGCGCAAAGGCATCGAAGATCTCGTCGGTCGGCTCGCTCGGATCGAAGGTATCGACGACCTCACCCTCACCACCAACGGCTCGCTGCTGAGCCGTAAAGCCGCGGCCCTCAAGGAGGCCGGGCTCAATCGGGTGACCGTCTCTTTAGATTCCATGGATGACACCGTGTTCATGGCGATGAACGACGTTGGCTTCCCGGTTCAGTCGGTGCTGGACGGAATTGCTGCGGCTGCCGAAGTCGGGCTCGATCCGATCAAGATCAACATGGTCGTGAAACGAGGCGTCAACGAGACGTCGGTGGTCGATGTCGCCCGTCACTTTCGTGGCAGTGGCCAGGTGGTCCGCTTCATCGAATACATGGATGTCGGTGCCACCAACGGGTGGCGGCTGGACGATGTGGTGCCGGGCCGCGAGATCGTCGATCTGATCAACGCCGCCTTCCCTCTCGAGCCGGTCGACCCCGGCTACCGGGGTGAGGTCGCGCAGCGTTATCGATACAGGGACGGTGCCGGCGAGGTCGGAGTCATCACCTCGGTCACGCAGCCATTCTGCGGAGACTGCACCCGTGCCCGGCTGTCGGCCGAGGGTCAGCTCTACACGTGCCTTTTTGCAACCAGGGGCACCGACCTCCGCCAGGTGCTCCGGACCGACGCGACCGACGCCGATCTCGACGCTGTGATCGCCGGCATCTGGGGTGATCGGACGGACCGCTACTCGGAGATTCGAACCGCTCAGACGGTCAAGATCGGCCGCAAGGTCGAGATGAGTTACATCGGCGGATAACCGCCACCGATCGCGCCTAGCCGAACGAAAGGTCGAGTTCTGGGCGCCCGAGGTGGGGTCTGTCTGGAAAAATGGCACCAGCATGGGCGTGCTGCGCAGCACCGTCATCAAGTACCCCCTCACTTGTTTCGTCGTCGCCGCGTACGCCCTGAGTTGGTGGTCCGCTCCCTTCGCGGGTGGAGGGCTCATCCCGCAGGGCCCGTTCATGGCAGCGCTCCTCATTCTCGGCCTGACGCAGGGGGTGAGCGGAATCAAGGGGCTGATTCGTCGCATGACCTCTTGGCGAGGAGGTTGGATCTGGCTGGTAGTCGCCCCGGGGTTGGTGATTCTCTATCTGCTCCTGGCATTTGGCGTGAACCTGGTTTTCGGTGGGGCCGTCTCCAACACCGAGCACCTGGGATCCATGGCACCGACCATTCTCACGCTCGTTCTCCTGGGCGGTTGGTGGGAGGAGCCGGGCTGGACCGGCTTTGCCTTGCCTCTGCTGCAAGAACGCCGGGCGGGGCGCCCACTTGGGTTGCTTCAGGCCAGTCTCATCATGGGACTGATCAGGGCGGGATGGCATCTCCCGCTGGTGATCTCCGGAGCCATACCGTGGTTCGACGCGGTCCTGTTTTCGATCGCTTTTCAGTTCCTCGTTACGTGGCTCTTCAACCGCACCGGCGAAAGCGTTCTGATTCCCATGCTTTTCCACCTCACCTCGAACGTCGTCGGCGGCGCCCTGGTGCTGCCACTATTTGCAGGCACAGATCAAGACCGGTTCTACATCCTGTTCGTGGTGTTCGCCTGGATACTTGCTCTCCTGCTCAATTGGCGAGACGGGTGGAGCATGGGCCGGCTGAGGCGAATGAAACATTCGTCGGTCCCGGCCTGAGTTCCGACCACCCGACTCGGTCCTGGACCCGACGCGCAGTCTCTGAGGCCACCACGCCGGCGGCCGTCGGGCCGTCGCCTGCTTGGACCCGGTCCGTGGGCGGCAATCGACACTTCGGCTGGGCATCACAGGGCCAATCAGCCGGGAACCCCGTACCGCTCCAGACCGACCGCGACATCTTCGGGCCGGTCGACCGAGAACCAGGATCTGCCGTCCTCGCCCCAGGAGCGCCAGACCGGTTCGGTGACTTCGAGCGGCGCAGCTGCGTCCAGCAACCCCTGCAGGGACCCGGCCTGGCTGACCGAATCGAGAATCACGGGGTAGTACACCGCACAGGTCACCTGGCGGACTTCGCCGTGGACGGGCACCACGGTCTCTCGGATCGAAGCCAGTTCCGCCAGGGTCCCCGTCCTCACCCAGGGCTGATCGACCGCCACCAACAGAACCGGTTCGCCTAACCGCAGGCTGGCTGCCAGGCCCGCCAGCGGCCCTGCCACTTCTTCGAGATCAGCGAGACCTCCATGGCCGTGCCACCCACCGGTTCGCCCCGAGATGATCACGCGATCGACAACGGGTTCCAGCGCGGCGATGACCCAGGCGATCATCGGCCGGTCGGCCACGACAACCTCAGCCTTGTCCTGGCCCATCCGCTTGCCGGCGCCGCCGGCCAGTACCACTCCGATCACGAGCCAGAGGCTACGGTCCCAGGTCGATGCCCGCTTCATCCCTGGTAGCGGTCCTGGCCGCGGCTCTTCTCCACGCCTCCTGGAACTTGATGCTCAAGTCGAGTTCGGAGCGTCTGGTCACGGCCGCCAGCCAGTTGGGGCTGGCCGGACTGGCGTTCCTGCCGGTCCTCCTGTTGCGAGGCTTTCCCACCGAAGCGTTGCCCTACCTCCTGGTGTCGGGGATGGTGCAGGTGGGATACGTGTACGCGTTGGCGACTGCCTACGACCGCGCCGATCTCTCATTCGTCTATCCGATCGCCCGGGGGAGCGCTCCAATCCTTATTGCCCTGGGAGCCCTCGTTGGATTCAGCGACAGCGTCGAGGGTCTCGGTTGGCTGGCGCTGGCCCTGATCTGTGGGGGCGTTTTGATCATCGGGCTCTCGGCCCCGTCGCGGCGGGGAGGTGAGTGGTCTTTGATAACGGGCCTCTTGATTGCCGCCTATGTGACCATCGACGGGGCGGGTGTGCGACAGACCGACGACACGGTGGCCTATGTCGCGGCCTTGACCCTCATCACCACGGTCATGCTGATTCCCCTCACGCTGGCCTTGCGGGGCCGCCAGGTGGTCACGGGCGTTGTCAAAGCGGAGTGGCGGCGCCAACTCCTGGCCG
The DNA here is from genome assembly GCA_035281305.1 of Acidimicrobiia bacterium. Lineage (GTDB taxonomy): Bacteria > Actinomycetota > Acidimicrobiia > Spongiisociales > ZC4RG35 > DATEEG01. The sequence continues at coordinate 7,284 of DATEEG010000243.1, forward strand.
GGGGCGCCTCCATGGCCTCTTACGGACTGCTTCTCTATGCGTCTCGTTCGGCGCCGTTATCTCTGGTTTCGGCTGCCCGCGAGAGCGGCGTCGTCTTCGCAACGCTCCTCGGTTGGTGGTTCCTCGATGAGCGAGTAACGGGGCTGCGCTGGGCGGCGGCATTCCTCATCGCGACAGGTGTCATGCTGCTAGCTCTTTGGGGATGATGAGGCGGTCAGGGAACGGGCGCCGGCGGCGGTCCGGTAACCGGCCCAGATGAGCCCCGCAGCGAGGAGCAGAGAAATCGAGAAGGCCGCCCCTTCGCCAATAGCCAGGCCGGTGCCTCCCCAGGTCGCAGCCAGGGTCCCGGCCAGAATCAGGGCATTTCCCCACACCAGTCTCCGGTTCTTCCGCCAGAACCGAAACAAGCTGACGACAGCCAGCAGGATCAGGATCGTCGCCCCGGTGCCGCCGGCGATGGCAGCCAACAATCTCGGGCCGAAACCCTCGCTGATGGGTGGGAAAATCTCGTGAGGGATTCCACCCTCCGGCAGCGGATTGGCGAAAGGCACCGTCGTCGTGAGAGTGGTTGAGATGGCGGCGATGGCCCCGCAGGCAATGAACATGATCGTCCCGGCTCGTTTGCCTATGACGAGGTACATCGAACCCAATGCCAGGAACGGGATGTTGATGATCGCCCCGAGAAGGAAGAAGGTTCGGTACGACGTCCCCGTCCAGCCGGTCGTGAGCCCGGAGGCCAGCGCCCACGAGGCGACCGCGAACATCGAGATGCCGGCGGCATAGGCGCCGGTGTGCGGGCGGGGTCGGCGACGAAAGTCGAGAATCAGGTCGACAGCAAAGGCGGTGGCCAGGGCCGCCGCGAAGATCGAGATGAACTGATCCACAGTTCCTCAGGCGGAACCCGAGTTGTTGGCGCCAAGTACCTGGCGTCTGGCGTCTGGCGTCGGGCGTGATGAGCGAAGGCTGAACCTGTTCAAGGGGCGGGGTTTACCGCAGTTCGGGCTCCAAGTTCACGATCGAGCATGAGCAAGGCCGATCCATCCTTGCCGGCATGACCCAGCTGACCCAGAATCTTCTGGACGGTGGATTCTTCCTCTACTTGCTCCGTCAGAAACCAATCGAGCAGGGGGTAGCTTTCCACGTCCTTCTCGTCGGAGGCCCGCAGGTAAAGGTCCCTGATCGAAGTCGTGGTCGCCTGTTCCTGGGCGAGGGCCGCCTCGAAGACGCCTTTGGGGGATTCGAAGTCGGCCTTGGGCTTCTTCCTCTCCCCGATGACCAGCTTGTTGCCCCGGTCGAGCACGAAGTCCATGAAGCGGAGGGCATGCTGGCGCTCCTCGTCCGACTGGATTCGCATCCACGACGCCATGCCGGGGAGGTCGATGGAGTCGAACCAGGCCGACATCTGGAGGTAGGCCACGGAGGAGCTCAACTCCATCGTTACCTGCTCACTGAAGGCCTTGGCCAGCTTCTCACTCATCTTCATCTGGGATCTCCTTGCTTCCTCGAGAGGTCAATGACCCACCCTCCTGCCATCTTGCCAGGACCCACAGCAAGTCCGAAAGCCGATTCAGGTACCTGCCCACTTCGGAACCGGCGGCCACGACCACCAGCGCTTCCCGCTCGGCCCGGCGCGTTGCGGTTCGCGCCACGTCCAGCAGAGCCGCCACTTTCGTGCCGCCGGGCAGAACAAACTCGGTCGGGGGCTCAAATTTCTCCGAGTAGCGATCGATCAGGGTCTCCACCACGGCGACCATCTCCGGGTCGACCAGCGTCTTGCCGGCGGTGAGCTTGTGGCGATTCTCGGGCAGCGTGGCCAGCTCGGCCATGGCGATATACAGGCCCCGCTCCAGGTCGACCATCATCCCGGCCAGTTCGTCGGAATCGGTGAACGCGCGCACCATTCCCAGGGCGGCCTGCGCCTCGTCGACCGCTCCGTAGGCACGTGGATGAGGATCGTCCTTCCGCACCCTTCCCCCGTAATAGAGGGCGGTGGTGCCGTCGTCGCCGGTCTTGGTGTAGATCCGCGCCACCCGCTGACGTTACCGGGCTATCAGTAGGGGAATCGCCACTTCCTCCCGGCTGAGACCACCGTGATAGCCCACGAGCCTCTTATCGAAGCCGGGAGGAAGGATCACCTTTCCCCTCGGGGCGAGCAACAGCGCGTCCGGGAGGCGGCGATCCAGATCCTGGTGCCTTGGCCCCGGCCCCAACCATGGAACGAACCGCTCCGGTTCGACCAACTCGGCGCCGGTTTCGGCGGCCAGGCGCCTTATCAGCCTCTGCGACCCGCGGACCATGACGGCCCTCGGGTCGCCCCAGAAGTCGAGAGGCGTGTAGAGCTTGTTGCGGACCAGGATCTTGCCGGTCTCAGCGATCGCCGGCACGCCGTGATCGGCGGTCCCGATCATGACGGCGTGGGCTGGAAGTCGGTCCGCGATTCCCGACCAGATCCCGGCGGCAGTTGTCATCGCCTCGCTGTATTCGGGAGAAGCGAGTCCGAAGACGTGGGCGGCGAAGTCCACCGGCGGCACATAGGTGAACACCAGAGTTCCTTTGGCCGCCGCGTTCTGGACGGTCTTGTCCACGAACTCCTCGGGCGATCCCGCTCCGACGAACTCGGCGCCCCGGTACAGGGCGGCCGTGAGCGGGGTTGTTGCGAAGCCGGCCGGCTGCACCGTTACGACCCGGTTGCCTGCCGCCGTCATTCTCTCCCAAAGGTTCGGTGCGGGAAGCAGACGACCGGTCGGATAGTCGACCGCGGCCCCGCTCAGGTCGACCCACTTCAGCGTGTTGACGACCTTTCCAAGTTCGGGGATCCATGCCAGGTGGGCGATCACACCGTGGGTGGAGGGGCCGGTGCCGGTGACGATCGTCGACATGCTCACGGTGGTGGTCGTCGGGAACGGAGCCTCGAGGGTCCCCACCCGGGCGTGGCGGAGTATTTCCGCCCTTGGGTGATTGAGTTGCAGGTCGCCGAGTCCGTCGAACAGGATCAGGACGATGGACGAAGCTTCCGGGATCGTCGAACCGAGATTCGAGGCCAAGCTCTGGGTGCGGGAGGTCCCCGTAAGCCGCACTTCGATCTCGGCAACGAGGTTGAGGAGACCCGTACCCGCGTAGTCGGGACCTTGCGCCGCCCCCGCGGATGAGGGCGGCGCAGCTACTTTTGTGTCCCTTGAAAACGGCCCGGGCATGGTCATCACGGTAGGTAGCTTCGGGGTGGGAACCGCTCCCTATACTCGACGAAGGGTCGAAAAGGACAGTTCTTCACTGATGAGCCGGTACTTCCAGGACTATCTCACGGTCGGCTTCTTTGCCGGTCTTGGCGCCGTGCTCGTCATGATCATGCTCGGGGTGGCCTCGGTCTTGAGGCCGAACAAGCCGAGCGCTGCCAAGGCGAGTACCTACGAGTGTGGTGTTGATCCCGTGGGTTCGGGGTGGAGCCAGAGCTATGTGCGCTATTACATCTTCGGCCTGCTGTTCGTCATCTTCGATGTCGAGGCGGTCTTTATCTTTCCCTGGGCCGTGAATGCGGGGCCGCTGGGCTGGTTCGGCCTGGTCGAGATGGGTGCCTTCATCTTCATCCTCTTGTTGGGGCTCATCTACGCCATCCGCAAGGGAGTGCTCAAATGGGAATAGCCGGCGTTGAAATTTCCCGAAAGGGGATGATTGGATGGGAGTAGCGCAGCGCTTCGGTACTCCTAAACCGGTGACCTGGCTCCTCAACTGGTCGAGGTCGTACTCGCTATGGCTCTTCCAGTTCGGTTTGGCATGCTGCGCCATCGAGTTGATGGCCGCCTCCGGGCCGAGGTACGACTTCATGCGGTTTGGGATCATCCCGTTGCCGGCCTCGCCCCGTCAGGCCGATCTGATGGTCGTGGCCGGTACCGTGACCGACAAGATGTCGCCAGCCATCCGTCGCCTCTACGACCAGATGCCCGAGCCCAAGTACGTCATTTCGATGGGGTCCTGTTCCAACTGTGGTGGCCCGTATTGGGACTCTTATTCCGTCACCAAAGGCGTCGATCAACTGATTCCGGTCGACATCTACGTCCCGGGCTGCCCGCCCCGGCCCGAGGCCCTGATGGAAGGGATCGTTCTTCTCCAGAAGAAGATCCGGGGCGAGGACATCAAGGAAAAGTGGAACCGGCGTGAGCAGCAGCCCGTCTGAGGTGACCCTGAGCCTCGACGAACTGGCCGCTTCCGTGGCAACCGCCACGGGGGGAGTGGTGACCATGACCTTCGGGACGGCCAAGGTGAAGGTTTCCCCCGAAAGTTGGGTCGCCGCCCTCACTGCCGCCCGTGACGACTTCGGGCTGGTGTTCTTCTCGTGGCTCTCGGCGGTCGACTGGACCAACGAGGTCCAGGTTGGCGATCCTCTGGTGGAACCGGTCGAGGAGCGGTACGAGTTGATCGCCGCAGTGTCGGACATTTCCGCCGGGAACATTGTTCTCTTCACGACGGACCTACCCAAGGCGAGCCCCCGAATCGCCAGCCTGGTCGGGGTCTACGCCGGCGCGAACTGGCACGAGCGGGAAACCCATGAGATGTTCGGCATCGACTTCAGCGGCCATCCCAACCTAATCAAGCTTTACCTTCCCGATGGGTTCGAGGGCTATCCGCTGCAGAAGTCGTATCCGCTCTTGACCCGGGAAGTCAAGCCCTGGCCGGGGACCGTGGACGTCGAGGGTATGCCTGGACAGGCGGAATCGTCCGATGAGCCCTCCGAAGAGAACCCGGAAGCCTGATGGTTCTCGAAAAGGATCTCGTCCGCCACCTGGTAGAGGCATCGGTCAGCGTCGAGTTGGCGACCCCCGACATGACTCTCAACATCGGGCCCCAGCACCCGTCAACTCACGGAGTCCTTCGCCTGGTAGCCAAGGTGGACGGCGAGCGGACCACCGACGTCCAGCCTGTCATCGGATACATGCACCGGGGTTACGAGAAGATCTCCGAAGTTCGCACCTATCCCCAGATCACGGCCCTGATCAACCGCATCGACTGGGTCTCGGGCTATGCCAACGAGATCCCGTTCATCGTCGCCGCGGAACGCCTGATGGAACTCGAGGTCCCCGAACGCGCCCAGTACATCCGGTTGATCCTCACGGAGATGGCGCGCATCTCGTCCCACCTCGTCTTCATGGCTTCGTACCCGCTCGAGTTGGGCGCCGCCACTCCCTTGTTTTTCGCCCTGCGCGATCGCGAGCGGGTTCTCGACCTCCTCGAGTCGGTAACGGGAGGGCGTTTCCATCCCAACTTCAACCGGATCGGCGGTGTGAAGCCGGCTCTCGGCTCGGGGTCGGCAACTCGCAAGATGATTCAGGATCTGCCCAAGACGTTCCTCCCGGAAACCCGCGACGCGATGGACCGGGTTCTCGCCACCTGTGACGAGATCGAAGACCTGGTCGCCGGCAACGAGATCATCCTCGCCCGCACCAGAGGGATCGGAGTCATTCCTGCCGATGTGGCTGCCGCCTATGGCCTGTCCGGACCCAACCTGCGAGCCTCGGGCGTTCAGTTCGATCTGCGCAAGGTCTCCGACTATCTGCCCTACGACAAGTTCTCGTTCGACATCCCGATCGGCACCGCCGGTGACTGCTGGGACCGCTGGTATGTGCGTCTCGCCGAGATTCGCCAATCGGCCCGGATCATCCAGCAGGCCGTGGACGGGATCCCGGCGGGGCCCCTCCAGGCCAAGGTGCCCAAGGTCATCAAGGTCCCCAAGGGGGAGACCTATGTCCGGGCCGAGAACCCCAAGGGCGAGATGGGTTACTACCTGGTGTCGGACGGCGGCCAGGGTCCTTACCGTCTCAAGATCCGGTCGGCCTCGTTCTCCAACATCTCGATCCTGCCGTGGATACTCGAAGGAACCTTGATCCCCGACATCATCGCCATCATGGGCAGCCTCGACTTCGTCCTGGGAGACGTAGACCGATGAGCCTCGAAGACGGAAGGCGGAAGACGGAAGGCGGAAGACGGAACGTGTCCCGGTTCTGCCTCCGACTTCCGTCTTCCGACTTCCGACCGGCGGTGAGCGGTGGCTGACTTCTTCTCGTCGTTCTGGGTTCAGCTGGTGCTGAAGCTGGTCGTCGCCGCCACCATCATCCCGGTCGTCGGAATGGTCATCGGATTCGCCGAGATGAAGCTCTCCGCCAAGATGCAGAGCCGGGTCGGCCCCTACTTCGCCGGCGGCCGATGGGGCTGGGCACAGCTGATCGCCGACGGCGTCAAGTTCTTCCAGAAAGAAGACCTGATCCCCGCCGAGGCCGACCGGCCGGTCTACAAATGGGCCCCCGCCCTCGTGCTGGTCTCGGCGGTGGCCATCCTGGTGCCGATTCCACTGGGTCCGTCGGTGGTTGCGCGAAACCTGGACCTGGGTGTCTTCTACGTCCTGGCCGTCTCGTCGCTCTCGACGATCGGCGTGCTCATGGCGGGCTGGTCGTCGGCCAACAAATACTCGCTGATGGGAGGGCTGCGAGCCGCGGGACAGCTGATCGCCTACGAGCTACCGCTCATTCTGGCGGTCGTCGGCGTCGTGATCATGGCGGGAACCATGTCGCTCACCGGGATCGTCGAGGCCCAGGCCGGCTGGTTCTCGGAACGGGGCTGGAGTCTGGGGATGCCGTTCATCCTGGTCCAGTTCGTCGGTTTCGGGGTCTTCATCATCGCCTCGCTCGCCGAGCTTTCCCGCATACCCTTCGATATGCCCATCGCCGAGTCCGAGCTCGTCATGGGTTATGTGACCGAGTACTCCGGTTTTCGCTTTCTCTTCTTCTTCCTCGCCGAGTTCGCGAACATGTTTTCGCTTTCGGCCATCGCCGCCACCCTCTTCCTCGGGGGCTACTGGGTACCGGGGTTGAGTGAGTCCCAGCTCAACATCTTCGGACCGGCGATTCTGTTCGCCAAGGTCGGAGTCCTCGTCTTCACGATGATCTGGTTCCGGTGGACCTTCCCCCGGTTCCGCGAGGATCAACTCCAATCGATCGCCTGGAAGTGGTTGGTCCCGATTTCCCTGGTCAACATCATGGTGACCGCGGTACTCAAGGTGGCGGCGGCATGAGACGCCAGACGCCAGACGCCAGACGCCAGACGCCAGAACGGACTAATGGGCTCTCGAGGCTCGACGCGAGGTGGACATCATGAAGCGTCCTGCGATGCCTGGCCGTGGGCTTGCCAAGGGCATGGCGGTTACTTTCAAGACGATGGTTCGGACGATCTTCCTGCCGAACAAATATCTCGCGACAGTCAATTATCCGGTCGAGAAAGAGACGCCGGTGGCGCGGGCCCGAGGCGTCATCGCTCTTGACCAGGAGGCCTGCACGGTCTGCATGCTCTGCGCCCGCAACTGTCCGGACTGGTGCATCTACATCGAAGGTCACAAGGAAGAGAAGCAACCGGATAAGCCCGGCGGCCGGGTCAGGGTCCGGGCGACGTTAGACCGGTTCGACCTCGACTATGCGCTCTGTATGTATTGCGGGATCTGCGTCGAGGTGTGTCCGTTCGACGCTCTGTTCTGGAGTCCCGACTATGAATATTCAGAGCAGTCGATGGGCAAGATGATGCACGACATGGACCGTCTCCAGGACTGGCTGACCACCGTCCCCAAGCCCCCGGAGTTGGCGTGATCAACTTAAAGTCGGAAGTCGGAAGTCGGAAGTCGGAAGCCCTGAGCTTCGGGCTCTGCTTCCGTCTTCCGTCTTCCGTCTTCCGACTCATCGGGGGAGGCGGATCGTGACTCTCGCTGAGTGGGCGGCTGAACCGGTCAACTGGGTTTACGCGGTGTTGGCCCTATTGCTGGTGTATTCGTCTGTCCGGGTGGTCACGTCCCAGAACGTGATTCGAGCCGCGCTTTTCCTGGTGGGTGCGTCGGCGGCGACGGCCGGGATGTTCCTCCTGCTGTCAGCCGAATTCGTTGCCCTGGCTCTCGTGCTGGTCTACATCGGGGCAGTGATCGTCTTGTTCCTCTTCGGCGTGATGATCACCAGGGCTCCCATGGGCAGGGACGTTGCTCTGGATCACCGGCGCAAGGCCCTCCCGGCCCTCGTCTCCCTCACACTCTTCGGAGTGCTTTCGTGGGCCTCGATCCAGGCTTTCAACTCCACCGAGATTCAAGAGGTGGGCGAACCCACCTCGACGGTGGTCCTGGGCGAGTCGCTGCTGGGAAGGTTCGTGGTTCCCTTCGAAGTCGTCTCGTTCCTGTTGCTCGCCGCCCTCATCGGAGGCATCACCATCGCCCGCAAGGACCTGACTCCAGCCGAAGAAGAGTCCGGACGCTCAATATGAAGACGGAAGACGGAAGACGGAAGACGGAAGACGTGGGCCGCCGAATTGACCTCCGACTTCCGACCGTCGACTTCCGCCTCATCCACGCCCAGGAGGTGCGTGGATGCTCTTAAACCAGTTCCTGGTCATTGGGGCTCTCCTCTTCTCGCTCGGGGTCTACGGGCTCCTGGTCCGCCGCAATGTGGTCATGGTCTTGCTCGCCATCGAGTTGATGCTCAACGCCGTCAACATCAACCTCATCGCGTTCGAGGCGGTCATCCGATCGACCGAGGCCGTGGGCCAGGTGTTCGCAGTGTTCGTGATCACGGTGGCGGCGGCCGAGGTCGGCATCGGGCTAGCCATCGTTCTCCTCATCTTCCGCAACCGCGCCACCGCCAACGTCGACGACTTCGACCTGATGAGATGGTGACGGAGAGCGTTATGAGTTATGCGTTTTGCGTCTTGCGTCCCGGAGCGGACGGGCGCGGATTCCTCTTGAACGCACCACGCACCACGCACCACGGGTTCTGGACGCAACG
>DATEEG010000244.1:0-2556 GCA_035281305.1 Acidimicrobiia bacterium
CCGGGCCTGGTCGGGTTTGGTGAGGCTGCGAAGGCCGAGGATGAATAGAACCGAGGCCGCCAGGTAGGCGATCTGCGTTACTAGTTCCCTACTCACGCGTCAGCCCTGCTCTGATGAATGACATCTGGAATCGGTCAGGTCTTGACGGGTGGCGCCGCCGGGGCGGTCCGATCGGGCCTCGAGGACCGGAACATTCGAAGCATGCGATCGGTGATCAAGAAGCCACCGACGACGTTGGCCATCGCACAAGTGACCGCGATGACCCCCAGGACCGTCGCCAAAGTGTTGCGGTCCGACCCTGCCGCCACCAGCGAACCAACCAGCGAGATTCCGGATATGGCGTTCGTGGCCGCCATCAGGGGTGTGTGCAGCAGGGCCGGCACCCTCGTGATGATCTGATAGCCGACGAAGCCGGCCAGCACGAAAACGTAGAGATCGACGATCGACATGTCGGAGCGAGGTTAGGGGCCGGGCCGGCCCCGATGCACCATCCCTTCTCGTGACGGTGCACCACCCCCGCGGGGGGTGAACCGTCACGAGAAGAACATCACGGCATCGCATCCGGCCGGAATCCCGGGCTTTCGAAGCGGACGGGTCGGCCTACAGTTCCTGGCGATGTCGTTTGTGTCCCGTGAGCAGGCCCTGGCCGAGGCCCTGGAAGTCGTGGGTCAGATCGGGCCCGACGAGTTGGTGCGCCGCCAGTCGGAAGGACCCGTGGTGTTGATCGACTGCCGGGAGACCAACGAGTTTGCCACCGGCGTCATCCCCGGCGCCCACCTGTTGCCCAGGGCAGTTCTCGAGGATGTCACCGCGGCGGGCATCTCGCCCGCGGCCCGGATCGTCGTCTATTGCGCCATCGGGGCTCGCTCCCTGGTGGCCGCCCACAGGCTGCACGCTGCCGGCTTCACCAATGCCACCTCGTTGGCCGGGGGCATCCAGCTGTGGGGGATGCAGGGCCTCCCGGTCGAGGCTCCGTCCGGCAAGCTGACCGCTGACCAGCGCCAGCGATACGCCCGCCACCTCGTTCTTCCCGAGGTCGGGGAGAAGGGTCAGCAGCGCCTGCTCGACTCGAAGGTGGCCATCGTCGGGGCCGGCGGCCTCGGATCGCCCGTGGCCCTGTATCTGGCGGCGGCGGGAGTGGGACAGCTCGCCATCATCGACCACGACGTCGTCGATCTCTCGAATCTGCAGCGACAGATCCTGCACGGGGTGGATCGGCTCGGGCGACCCAAGGTCGAGTCGGCCCGCCGCACCATCGCCGGCATCAATCCCGACGTCGAAGTCACCGCCCATCGCATCCAGCTCCAGGCGTCGAACGTGCTGGACCTGCTCGGGGATTGCGACCTCATCGTCGACGGAGCCGACAACTTCCCGACCCGCTACCTGATCAACGACGCCTCGTTGCGGCTGCGGACCCCGGTTGTCCACGGCTCTATCTTCAGGTTCGAGGGCCAGGCTTCGGTTTTCGTGCCGTACACAGGCCCCTGTTATCGCTGCTTGTTTGCCCAGCCGCCGCCGCCCGAGCTCGCTCCCAACTGCGCCGAGGCCGGGGTGTTCGGGGTCCTGCCCGGGATCATCGGCTCCATCCAGGCGATGGAGGCGATCAAGCTGCTCCTCGGAATCGGCGATCTGCTGGCCGGGCGACTTCTCATCTACGACGCCCTCGAGCAGGAGTTCTCGACCGTCCGGGTGAAGCGAAATCCCGATTGCCCCGCTTGCGCCGATCCCGCCAACCCGCCGCCGTTGGTCGACTACGACGCGTCCTGCCGGCCCGTCGGCATCAACGGTCGTTAACTCAGCCGAGGTCGACTGCGACCGCCTCCGCCCGGCGATCCTTGATCATCCACCCTGAGATGTCGCCGCCGGCGATGATGAGGTATACCCAGTCCGGCTCGTTGGCCAGGGCCAGGTCGGTCTTGGACGGACGACCCGGCCCGCTGGGGTGCGAATGGAATGCTCCGATGAGGTCCCAGCCGTTCGAGGTGGCGTGCCGCCATGCATGAAAGTGCTCGGCGGGCTCGATGGTGAAGGAGGTGGGGGACGGGTTCGCGTTGGTCAGGGGATAGACGAACCGGACCACATCAGGTACTCCGGCCAGAAGTCCGCAACACTCTTCGGGCAGCGAGAACGACTCATGCGAACGAATTGCCTCCGCTGCCGCGGGCGGCAATAGCAAGCGTCTCATCCCCGCAAGGGCACGCGTCCGCCGTCGGGCGGATCGAGGATTTCTTCGACCCATCTGGTGCTGGCGTCCCAGAGCAACCGGCGCCCGCTGCGATCCTGGACCGCCCGGCTCGGATCCCTCATTCCCTCCGGGGCGAGATAGCAGCCCGAGGGAAGCGACCGATCAGTGGCTGCCCGTACGAGGGGCAAGGCACCGACATCTGGGGGCGCCATCCGGCGCGTGGCAATCGTCCTGAACGGCTGGGGGAGACGGCGCCAGAGCCCGGTGGCCACGACGCCGGGGTGCACCGCCACGGACGTCACCTCCGGGTACCGCTCGGCCAGTTCGACCGACATTGCCGCCATGGCTGCCTTCGAATGGGAGTACTCCCT
>DATEEG010000245.1:0-2736 GCA_035281305.1 Acidimicrobiia bacterium
CTGAGAGGTCATGGACCGATGCGCAGTTTGAGCACGCCTCGACTGGATCGTCAGAACCACAGTTCGTCCCTTGCACTGCCCTCGGCCGGCGTGTACTGGCTCGGACTCATCGGTGTGCGGAGGCTGCCGGGCGAATCTGTCACAGCCCGGCCGTAGGTTCCTCACCATGGTCAAACAAAGCGTTCCAACCCGAGTGAACAAAACGAGCGATTGTCCCAATTGCGGTGAGAAGCAGTTGGTTCCAATCGTCTACGGATATCCAAGTGAGTTCACCATGCATCTTGCGGAGAAGGGAGTGGTTGAGCTGGGAGGGTGCGTCATCTCCGCGGACGATCCCTCGTTCCGATGCAGGAACTGTCATCACGACGTTTGGCGAGACGGGCGAACCGAAGAGCCGGACGAGTGGAATCGACGGCTGACCGAGTCGGGTTAGTCGATCCAGGCTCGGGGTTCAGTCGGGTCCTCCGGTTGCTCGAGGAAACCGGCCAGGGCGGCTCCCAGGAATCGGAACCTCCACTCTTCGGCCAGCGGCCTGGTTTCGCAGAACACGATCGGCACCGAGGGATATCTGACCTGGACCCGGGCCAGCAGGTCGGCCAGCGTCCCGCCGGTACCCGGCCAGGTGTCGCGAGTCCTCAACACCAGTCCGCCCGGCGCCCACCGGGAGGCGGAGCAGATAGGGCAGAGTCGAGTCCGGATCCGGGTTGCGAGCGCTCAGAAAGCTGCGATGCAAGGTGGGGAACGCTACCGAAACCCGTTGCAGAATCCCTTCCAGGGCCTGGTAGAGCCTTCAAACCCACCACCCCACTTCCATCGTCTCGGGACTGAATCGGATGCCGAAGCTTGGGGGCGGCTTCAATCGGTTCCGAGGAGTAGTGTCCGAGTCAGTTGGTACGACTTGGAGGTCAAAATGGTTCTACGGACCAGGCCCGGGTTCGTCACCCTGGCAATCGTCGCCCTGGCCCTTGTCGCGTGCGGCGGTGGCGGCAACGATGCTTCAACCGAGTTGACGACGACCGTGCAGGAATTCCAGTTCTCGCCGAGCACGTGGACGGTTCCGGCCGGCGAACAGGTAACGATCGCGATAACCAACGCGGGCACCGTCACCCATGAATGGGTCCTTCTGCAGGAAGGGGTGACCATCACCAGCGAGGACGATCTGCCCGACACCGAGGAAGAGTTATTGGCTGACTTCGTCAACGTCGAGGAAGAGGTGGAAGCGGGGGAAACCAAAACGCTGACCTTTGAAGCTCCGCCCGCAGGGACCTACCAGATCATCTGTGCGATCGAAGGCCATTTCGGCGCCGGCATGGAGGGGACTCTGACCTCGGTCGGCTGATCAAAGCATTGGGATAGCCAGTGATCCGGCCGCCGAGAAACCGCACCGGGAACTCGCCACCCTGCGTTATGGTTCCCGGTTCATGTCTGATGCAATAGTCGTCCAGGGCCTCGGTAAACGCTACGGAGACGTGGTGGCGGTTGACGGGTTGAACCTCGTCGTCCCCGAAGGAACCGTGATGGGCCTTCTTGGCCCCAACGGTGCGGGGAAGACGACCACCGTCCGCATTTTGACCACCCTCCTCAAACCCGACGCGGGAAAGGCCACGGTCGCCGGACTCGATGTGGTCACCCAGGCCCACCAACTGCGCGAAGCGATCGGTCTCTCCGGGCAGTACGCGGCGGTGGACGAAAACCTCACAGGCTTCGAAAACCTCGACATGGTCGGCCGCCTCTACCACATGGGCAAGCCCGCCAGCCGGGCTCGAGCGGGTGAACTGCTCGAGCGCTTCGACCTCACCGAGGCCGGCGACCGCCAGGTAAAGACTTACTCGGGCGGCATGCGGCGTCGCCTCGATCTGGCCGGGGCACTCGTTGCCAAGCCACAAGTGATTTTTCTCGACGAGCCCACCACCGGGCTCGATCCCCGCAGCCGCATCGACCTCTGGACCGTCATCTCCGAACTGGTCCGGGAGGGGGCCACCCTGCTCCTGACGACACACTTCCTCGACGAGGCCGATCAGTTGGCCGACAAGATCGCGGTCATCGACCACGGCCATGTGATCGCCGAAGGCACGGCCGAAGAATTCAAGCGCCAGGTCGGCGGCGAGCGCCTCGAGCTCGTTGTGAAGACGCCGGGCGACATCGAGAAAGCTGCGCAGGTTCTCAACCGGATCGGCATGGGCCACGTCGAAATCGATGAACAAGCCCGGCACTTGACCGTTCCTGTCAGTGATGGTGGCACCGCGTTGTTCGAAGCGGTTCGCGCCTTCGACGAACTCGGCATTGTCCCCTTCGAGTTCGGGCTGCGGAGGCCGACACTCGATGACGTCTTCCTCACCCTCACCGGACATCCGGCCGAGGACGGGATCGAGCCGGAACCCGAAACAGAAACGCCAAAGAGGTCCAGAGCCGAGCGGGCCAGGGCCGAGAAAGCAAAGCACGATAAGGATGGGCGATCGTGAGTCTTACCCAGGCACTGGCCGATGGGGCCGTGATGACCAAGCGGAACCTGCTGAAGATCGGACGGCTGCCCGATCTCCTGGTCTTCTCGACGATTCAGCCGATCATGTTCGTTCTGCTGTTCGCGTACATATTCGGAAGCGCGATCGAACTGCCGGGAATCTCCTATCGGGAATATCTGATCGGCGGCATCTTCGTTCAGACTGTCATCTTCGGAGCGACCATCACCGGCTCCGGGTTGGCTGACGACATCAAGAAGGGAATCATCGAGCGCTT
>DATEEG010000246.1:0-4640 GCA_035281305.1 Acidimicrobiia bacterium
GATCAAGGAGCGACCAGGTCGGGGCGGTCGGTTATCAACCCATCGACCCCCAGTTCCGTGAGTGCTGCGACGTCATCGAGGCCGTTGACCGTCCAGACGTGAACCAGGCGGCCAGCCGCATGGGCCAGCGCCACGAGCGCCGACGAAACGATCGGCACGCCATACCAGGTGGCCGGAACCTGCAGCGCACAGGTTGTGGGGTGGAAGACCCCTTCGCCAGGCCGGTTGAACCGTGGGGCGGCCGCCGCCATGACCGCCCGCAGGGTCTCCCTGGGAGGGGTCGAAGTGGCGACTCTTCCGTCGGTGAGCCGACGGAAATTCTCGACGCGTTCGTTGGAGAAGCTCCCAACGATCACCCTCTCGGCGAGGTCGAATTCCTCGAGCGCCTTGGCCAACGGCGCCTCGGTGCCATCGGCCTTGAGATCGACCACCCATCCAACCCCCGGGAACATGGCTGCCAGCTCCGCGAACGTCGGCACGACCACTCCCTGTCCCCGAAACGGGAATCGGTCGTCGAAGCGGTGCCGATACCCGGCGTCGAGCCGTCGGATCTCGTCGTACGTAGTCCTGGCCACGAACCCGTGGCCGTTGGTCGTACGGCTGAGGACCGGGTCGTGATAGCAAACCAGGACGCCATCGACCGTGACCCGTACATCGGTCTCGAACCGTGTGTACCCGAGGTCGGCGGCCCCCTGAAAGGCGACTGCCGTGTTCTCCGGCCAGAGAATTCTCGACCCACGGTGGGCGATTCCGATCGCCCGCCTGGTGGGCAGGAAGATGTCTGGTGTACGCACGAACCGGGCCACCTCTCCGGTTCCAACGGCAGATCCGGTCGCGACGGCCTCGGCCTCGAGGCTCAGAAGACCGGGATCAGACCGCGACCCGTTCTTTCAGACCCTTGGCAGGCGAGAAGTGGGCGTACTTGCGGGCCGGGATGTTGATTTCGGCTCCGGTGGCGGGGTTGCGGCCTTTGCGGGCAGCTCGACTCTTGGTTGCGAAGGTTCCGAATCCCGAAATTGTGACTTTGTTGCCGGCGTCGAGTTCGACGGCGATGATTCCCTCGCCCGACTCGGTGGAAAAGATCGCGTCGACGACATCCTGGGCCGCCGACTGGGTGAGGCCCGTCTTCTTGGCCAGCTTCTGGGCCATCTCCGTCTTGTTCACTTGCCCTCCTTCAGGACTTGGGCTTGGGGACCCGGTGCGGCGCTGACGCCGATTGCGTCGTCGTACCTTAGGCCGGATGCCGGCCTGGATGGAAGCTCCCGACGACCGAATCGCCTTGTTTTACAACGGTTCTTACCAGGTTCGCGTCCGGTCGGTAGGCGAGGTGTCGATAGCTCTCGGCCTCGAGCACGATTAGATCGGCGACGGCTCCAGGAAGGACGCGTCCTTTGTCCTCCTCTTCGAGGGCCAGGGCGCCGCCCCGGGTCGCCGACCACACAGCCTCCTCGAGGCGAAGCCCCATTTCGAGGCAGGCCACGGCTACCACTAGTTGCATCGACTCGACATATGACGTCCCGGGGTTGCAGTCTGTGGCGAGGGCGACGATGACCCCGCGATCCCACAGGAGCGCGCCGGGAGCCTGTGGTGCCTGCATCGACCATGAGGCCGTTGGACAAAGGACCGCTACCACCCCTGTGGCTGCCAAGGCAGCAGCCTGGCTGGCGTCGACGTATTCCAGGTGGTCGGCCGAGATCGCCCCGATCGACGCCGCGAGCTCCACCCCACCGCTGTCACCCAGTTGGTTGGCATGCAACCTGGGTTTCAAGCCGTACCTGCGACCGGCCTCGAGCACCCGCCGGGCTTCTTCGACCGTGAAGGCGCCCCGGTCGCAAAACACGTCGCAGTAGCTCGCCAGGCGGGAGGCCGTGGGGAGCATGTCATGCTCGATCTGGTGCAGATAGCCGTTGCGATCTGCCACGAACTCAGGCGGCACCTGATGGGCTCCGAGGAATGTTGTGACAACGTCGATGGGAAGCGTGTCTCCGACCTTGCGAGCTACTTCCAGACAGCGGATTTCCGTTTCGACGTCGAGCCCGTAGCCCGATTTGATCTCAACTGTTGTGGTCCCGTGCTCGAGCATTGTCCCGGCTCGCCCTACCGCAGAAGCCAGGAGCTCGTCGAACGATGCCCGGCGGGTCGCCCCGACGGTGGCGGCGATGCCGCCTCCCGCCTGTTGGATGTCGAGGTAAGAGGCGCCGGCCAAGCGGGAAGCGAACTCCGACGAGCGCTCGCCGGCGAAGACCAGATGGGTATGAGGGTCGACGAATCCGGGCATGACGGCCCGGCCTTCGCAGTCATGCCCGGGAAGTTCCCTATACCGGGAGGGGAGATCGGACTCGAATCCGACCCACGCAACTCTGCCATGGCGCACCGCCACTGCCGCTTGCTCCACCAATCCCAGCTGTCCGGGCCGCCGGGGGTCGTTCGTCACCAACTCCCCGATTCCGGTGAGGAGCAAGTTACCGGTGGCGGGGCTTGACGACGGAAGAGCGACTTCGCGGGCCAGCTCGACGCACTCGTCGCATATGCCCACCCGGTGGGGACCGGCGACTATTCGAAGGACCTGATCCTCTCGTCGACCGCAAAAGGAGCACCGCAACAGCCGAGCCACACAGCGAGGCTAAACCGCCGACCCTTCAGTCATGGTTAAGTTCCCCGCAATGACCTTGCCTTCGGACCCGGAAGGGGCCCCCCGCGCTGGAGAGCCAGAAAGGCCCGAGCCTGCGGGCCATGAAGAGGCACCACCGCGCTTGAGGAGGGAAAACTCGGGGTCCGAGCAAACCCCCCCGGCCCCGAGAGAGCGGTCCATCTACTGGCGGCCACCGTCCTCTTCCACCGGGGCCGGCCGCTTCGTAACCGTCGCCCTGTCGGCAACGATCGGCGTCCTGGCGGTCTTGATCGGAACCTCGGTGAGCATCCTCATGAACCGTGATCGTTGGACCGAGGCCAGTGGGTCGGACCTGGCCCCATTCGTCCTCGGTTGGCTCGCGGGAGTCGGATTCGCGGTGGTCGGAGTCGGCATCCTGACGGGGATCGCCTGGCTCGTTTGGCAACATCGCGCTCATGCCAATCGCGCTGCGATGGCAGACGATGCCCTCAAGCCGGGCATGGTTTGGTGGTGGTTGGTCCCGGTGGCGAGTCTGTTCATGCCGTTCGTGGCCATTCGGGACTTGGCTCAGGGTCACGACCGCCCCCGGCTCCGCCGGTGGTGGTGGACCGCCTATTTGCTGTTCGGAGTCCTGTCCGGCCTGGCGACCATCCTCCCGCTCTACCTGGCCCAGGGAGACTGGCAGGAGTGGATCTCGATTCTCAGCTACCTCCTCGGCATCGCCGCCGCCGTTCTGGCGATCCGGGTCGTCAAGTTGATCGATGCAGGCCTCGAGACGGGGCGCGAAAAGCGAGGATGGCCCCCCGGTTGGAAGCCGGTTTCAGGTGGCGTCCAGGTTCTGGTGGTGGTCGGTGGCGCCGCCGCGGCTTCGGTCGGGGCTCTGTTCATGGCGATCATCTTCCCGCAATTGCTCAACGAAGCGGCCAGAACCGACCCCGGCACAACGTTCGCCAACGACCTTGCGATCGGGACTTGCTTCAACGACAGCGAGGCTGGCTATCCGCACGTCGGGTGCGACACCCCCCACGAAGCGGAGGTGTATGCCAAGCTCGAGTATCCCGACCAGGCGGCCTATCCCGGGCAGGACGGATTCGAGTCCTGGGCAGAACCCCTGTGCTATTCCCGCTTCGAGAACTACACCGGCATCCCCTACGAGGAGTCCAGTCTCGACTTCGGATACCTCTACCCGGGCACCCAGGGTTGGGCGGCCGGCGACCATGAAGTCATCTGCTACTTGTTCGACCCGACCGGGGAGGACCTGACAGCTCCCGTGGACACCGGCTCGGGGACGGCCTGAAGCCCGCGTCCCCTAACCCCCGAGCGGTATTCGCACACCCCGCTCGTCGGCTATCCGGCGGGCCTTTTCGTAGCCGGCGTCGGCGTGGCGCAAGACCCCCATGGCGGGATCATTGGTGAGAACCCGCTCGAGTCTGAACGCGGCGTCCGGTGTGCCGTCCGCCACCACCTGGGCGCCTGCATGGATCGACTTTCCCATCCCCACCCCCCCGCCATGGTGAACGGCTACCCAGGCGGCTCCCGATGATGCGTTCACCAACGCGTTCAGTATGGGCCAGTCGGCTACCGCATCGGAACCGTCCGCCATGGATTCGGTTTCGCGATACGGCGAAGCTACCGACCCCGAATCGAGGTGGTCGCGGCCGATGACAATTGGAGCCTTGACCTTTCCCCTGGCGACCAGTTCGTTGAAAGCAAGCCCTGCCCGGTGCCTCTCCCCGTATCCAAGCCAGCAGATGCGGGCAGGCAGACCCTGGAAAGGGACCCGGGTTCGCGCCATCTCCAACCAACGGTGAAGGGGGGCGTTGTCCGGAAAGAGATCACCGACAGCCTGATCGGTGGCGGCGATGTCGGCCCGGTCTCCGGAGAGTGCCACCCATCGAAAGGGACCGAGACCTTCACAGAACAACGGGCGGATATAGGCAGGTACGAAGCCGGGGTAGTCGAATGCGTCTCCGAATCCGCCTTTGACCGCCTCGCCGCGAAGGTTGTTGCCGTAGTCGAACACCTCGGC
>DATEEG010000247.1:0-3314 GCA_035281305.1 Acidimicrobiia bacterium
GTTGATCGATGCCAGGTTGCAGGCGGTGTTGTCGAGAAAAACGTATTCCGAACAGGGGTTAGTAGCACGGATCTTGCCGCCAGCCGGGGAGGTGTGCCACTCGTTGATGATGGTGTCGAACTGGACGCCGGGATCGGCACAGGCCCAGGCAGCCTCGGCCACCTTGCGCCAGAGGTCGCGGGCCTTGAGGGTTTTGCGGACTTTGCCGCTGGTGCGCTCGCGTAGTTGCCAGTCGTCGTCGTTGCGGACGGCTTCGATGAATTCGTTGGGAACCCGCACCGAATTGTTGGAGTTCTGGCCGGAGACGGTGGCATAGGCCTCGCCGTTGAAGTCGGCGGCGTATCCGCCATGGTTGATGAGGATGCGAGCCTTCTCTTCCTCGTGCATCTTCCAGTCGATGAACTCTTCGATGTCGGGATGGTCGAGGTCGAGGATGACCATCTTGGCGGCGCGACGGGTGGTGCCCCCGCTCTTGATGGCGCCGGCAGCGCGGTCGCCGATGCGAAGGAAGCCCATAACGCCCGATGACTTGCCACCCCCGGATAGGGTCTCGTTCTCGGCTCTGATCTGAGAGAAGTTGGACCCGGTGCCCGAACCCATCTTGAAGAGGCGGGCTTCCCGCACCCAGAGGTCCATGATCCCCCCGGGGTTGACCAGGTCGTCGCTGACACCATTGATGAAGCAAGCATGCGGTGCGGGGTGGGTGTAGGAGTCGGGGGACTCGGTCATATCGCCGGTCTCAGGGTCGACGTACCAAAAGCCCTGGGGAGTGCCGGTGATGCCATAGGCATGAGCGAGACCGGTGTTGAACCATTGCGGAGAGTTGGGAGAGGCGATCTGGTTGGCGAGCATGTACTTCATCTCGTCCTCGTAGGCCTGGGCGTCCTCCGACGATGCGAAGTAGCCATGCTTCTCGCCCCAGTAGCGCCACGTGGTGGCGAGGCGGTCGAAGACCTGACGACCGGAGGTCTCGGAACCGAGCACCGGGTGGCCGTCGCCATCGAGGACGGGGTTGCCATCGGCGTCGACCTGGGGAACTCCGGCTTTGCGGAAATACTTGGAGACGACGATGTCGGTGGCCACCTGCGACCACGATGCCGGCACCTCGGCGTCGAGAACCTCGAACACCACCGAACCATCGGGGTTGGTGATCCGGGAATCCCGTCGAGCCCACTCGATGGTCGAGTACGGGTCGGTGCCGGCGGAGGTGTACCGACGCGGAATCCGCAAGCCTTTAGCGATCTGGCCTTTAGCGATCTGGCCTTTGGCGATCTGGCCTTTGGCAATCGGGCCTGAAGTCATCTGTGTTCTCCTCTCCAGAGAATCCGTGAGTCCCCTCTGCTGCTAGTGAGCGGATAAGGGGCCCAAACGTCCCAAGTCAACCTGCATTCCCACCAATTGACCACAATATGTTGTGGTTGCCTACCCCCTGACCACAACCTATTGGGGCGAATACACGACTGTAATTACAAGCTTGTCACTGGTCAAGGACCTTCTTGAATCGGTTTTCGCGACCTGGCCCGGGACGCGATAGATCGCCCGAAATCGGTGGGGAAGTGTTCGCCGGGGAAGCGGTGGACGAACCAGCGGCAACATAGCCTCCCAACCCTGCAGCGCGAAAATCGATCACCACCTGAGATTTCGCGAGGGTGCGCACCGGCCACCACAATGCCGACGAAGAAGTGATGGACACCCACAGATGAGGCGCGAGGTCATGGCTGCCGGACTGGAGGTTCCGGAAGGACCGGTGGCTCTCCCCGACGGTCGCATCGCCTTCGTGCAGCAGGTGCTGGGAATGGTGTCCGCATTCGACGGAGACGGAGTGTCGACCATCTCGGTGGGCCCGGGTGCGCCCAACTCGGTGACCTACGGCCCCGACGGCTTCCTCTACGCGGCCCAGAACGGTGGCGTCGTCGACGAGTGGCGGGCCGAGGTTCCCGCCACTCCCTCGATCGAACGGATCTCGCTGGCAGGAGACATCACCACGGTGACGAGCGAGGTCGCCGGCGTCGCGCTGCAAGCGCCCAACGACCTGGTGTTCGGTCCGGATGGCCGCATCTATCTCACCGACCCATCGGAGCCGTACGACCCCACCACCCCCCGCGCGACCAACCGGTTGTTCGCCTGGGACGACGCGGGTGGTGAGGTTTTGATCGAGCTTCCACCCTCCTACACGAACGGGCTGGCGTTTACCCCCGAAGGGCGCCTGATCTGGGTCGAGTCCTACTCGCGGGCCGTTTGTGCGCTGGAAGAAGGAAAGCGAGTGGTGCTGTGCACGTTGCCGGAGGGCCACGTGCCGGACGGCCTTGCCATCGCCGCGGACGGGCGCCTTTTCATAGCCACCGCGGCGTCCCACGGGATCACCATCGTCAGTCCCACGGGGGAGGTTCTCGACCATCTCCTCCTCGACGACCATGCCCTTGCGACCAACTGCTGCTTCGTTGGATCCGATCTGTGGGTGACCGACTTCGGAGTCGGGTTCCGCCCCGGGAATGGACGCGGTCGCCTGTGGCGGGTCGCCACCGATGCCGTGGGCCAGACCGTCCCGGGTCTTAGATCTGCGGGAGCTTGAAACCGGAGCGGGCGATCAGTCCGTCGCGTGATTCGCTGACGGCTTTCATCGTTGCATTCCAGTCCACGTGCAAGACCTTTCCGCCTCGCTTCATCGCCCGGCCGGCGATGAACACCGAATCGACATTGCTGGTGTCCATTCCGGCGACCACAGCCGTGGCCGGGTCGTTCAGTGGGGTCACGTTGAGCCGATCGGTGCGAAGCATGATGAGGTCGGCCTGCTTGCCCGGGGTCAGCGTGCCCACTTTCGATTCGAGACCGTTGGCCCGTGCCCCTTCGATGGTGGCCCAGGCCAGAACGTCACGGGTCGAGACGGCGGCCTTCCCCTCGGCCGCGGCCAACGCTCGCTGCAGGCCGAGCACCGAACGCATCTGGTTGAACATGTCGCTGGGGACGTTGGTTTCGACGTCGATGCTCAGCGTGGGAGCGAGGCCGCGGTCGAGGAACTTCTGAATCGGGGGCATGCCGTGGCCCATCATCATTTCGACCGGAGAGGCCAGCGACACCGAGCCTCCGCTGTCGACGATCATCTGGATTTCGGTGTCGTTGAGAGTCGTGCAGTGGATATAGGTGGTGTCGGGACCCAGCAGCCCGGCCTCACCCATCTCCTGCACTTTCCGCTCCTGGCCGTAAGTGCCGACGCCCACGTGGGTTGTGATGCGGGCCCCCGTTTCCCGTGCCAGCTTCCAATGGTCACGGGCGACCTCGAAGTCGGTGAACTCCGGCCCCGGAGCCGCCAGTGC
>DATEEG010000248.1:0-16227 GCA_035281305.1 Acidimicrobiia bacterium
GTTTTGTCATCTCGAGTTCTCCCCAGTCCTCTTCACGTACAAGGCATTACCCACCGCGCACCACTTATTTACTCTTCGGGTGATGGACGTTCCTTTCCTTCCGACGCCACTGCGAAGGACCCCGACCAACCAGGCAGCCAACCTGGCCGAGGCGGTCCTGGTGCAGTGGGCCCGACAGTTCCGGAGCATCGAGAGCGAAACCGGCCTGACCGTCGAGCGTCTCGAACTTCTGGCACTGCTCGACCACGAGGGTCCGCTCACGGCCGGGGAGCTCTCCGAGGAGTTGCGCGTCAGCCGGCCGGCCATCACGCGCATGGTTGGGGGTCTCGAAGAAGAAGGTCTGGTGCGCCGATCGACCAACCTGCTCGACGGCCGCAGTGTCGTGACCCGCATCACCCCCGCCGGGCGCCGCATGCTCAACCGGGGCCGGGCCAACCGGGTCCGGGCCATGGCAGTCCGCATGCGGGGCAGGACCGAGCGAGAACTGAACCAGATCGAGACCGGCTTGAGACTCCTCGAAGAGTTGCTGGAGGATTGAACGCAGCCTCGGGCGTGGTGTCGTTCAGAACCGGGACTCCCGCGCCTACTTTCGGAGGCGCTGTAGCCGTTCGATGGCTGCTCGCAATGTCTCCTCGTCTTTGCAGAAGGCGAATCGGACGAGATCCTTTGCTTCCGACTTGTCGTGGTAGAACGCGCTCGGAGGAATGGCTGCCACCCCGACCGCCTCGATGAGATGGTTGACGAAGGACACATCGTCCTCAAAACCGAATGCCGAGTGGTCGGCCATCATGAAATAGGTGCCTTCAGGAAGGAAGACCCCGAGACCGACGCCATCGAGACCCGCCGCCAGGAGGTCGCGTCTGGCCCGATACGAAGTCGCCAGGTTTTCGAAGTAATCGGGCGGCGCGGCCAGGGCCGTGGCGGCTGCGTATTGCAGAGGGGTCGCCGTGGCAAAAGTCAGGAACTGGTGAGCTGCCCTGACTCCAGCCGTCAGGTCGGGCGGCGCCACTGCCCAACCGATCTTCCACCCGGTCAGAGAGAAGGTCTTGCCCAGAGAGGACAGGGTGACCGTTCGCTCCCACATCCCGGGCAACTGGGCAAGGGATAGATGCTCGCCATCGAAGACCATGTGCTCATACACCTCGTCGGTGATGGCGATCAGGTCGTGACGTCGGCACAGGTCGGCGATCGCCTCCATCTCGAATCTGGAGAACACCCTTCCGGTCGGATTGTGGGGTGTGTTGACCACTATCCCCCGTGTTCGGTGGTTGACCGCCGCCTCGAGATCGCTGATTGGAAGCTCGAACTTCGGGGGGCGCAGGGTCACATAGCTGGGCACGGCTCCGGCCAGAGCAAGTCCCACCGGGTAGGCGTCATAGGTTGGCTCGATCAAGACGATTCCGTCCCCGGGTTCGAAAAGGCCGATGAAGGTTGCGGCCAGAGCCTCCGTGCAGCCCGAGGTCACCGTCACATGACTGCGGGGCTCGATACCCGACAAACCGGTGGCGATCGAGAACTTGGCGGCGATGGCACCGGTCAACTCGGGGATCCCCGAACTCGGGGCGTATTGCCCATGGCCGGCGCGAATGGCGGCAATGGCTGCCTCCTTGACGAACTCAGGGCCATCGAAGTTGGGAAAGCCCTGACCGAGGTTGATCGCACCGGTCTCGACCGCCCGGCGGGTGATGTCCGAAAAGATCGTCGACCCAAAGGGGTCAAGCCTCGATGAGGTCTTCATAGCTGATCGGTCTCACCGAGGTTGTCGTACGCGGACGAAGCACCGCGCTTCGAGGGCTGCCAGGGGTCGGGTCTCCATCGCCTCAACTTACCTCGCCCATTTTCCGAACCCCCTGGCAACTCGACCCGCCCCCTTATTCTCGGGCCATGAATGCACCCCTGGCCCCCCGCAGGCCGGTCGCCACCGAACTTCATGGCGACGCGTGGGTCGACGAGTATCGATGGCTCCGCGATCGCAACGATCCTGATGTAATCCGCTACCTCGAGTCTGAAAACGCATTCGCCGAGGAGTCGACCTCCCGCCTCGAAGCACTGCGCCAGGCGATCTTCCAGGAAACCCGGGCCAGGGTCCAGGAAACGGATCTATCGGCCCCGGCCCGGCGCGGCGAGTGGTGGTACGGACTGCGAACCGAGGAGGGCAAGCAGTATCCACAGTTCCTGCGCTGGCACGCGACCACCGACGACGACCCCCAGGTGATCCTCGATCAGAACGACCTCGCCGACCATCGGAACTTCTGTGACATCGGACTGCTGATGGTCAGCTTCGACCAAACCCGGCTTGCCTATTCCGTCGACCACACCGGGAACGAAACATTCGCGTGGAGGTTTCGAAACCTCGACACCGGCCTCGACCTGGACGACGAGATCGCCGGGACCTATTACGGCGGGGCCTGGTCGTCGGATGGCTCCCGCTGCTTTTACACGACCCTCGATCACGCCCATCGTCCGTACCGGATCTGGCAGCATGTCCTGGGCCAGGATCAGGCTGAGGACACGCTCGTCTTTCAGGAGAACGACGAGCGGTTCGAGGTCGAACTCGGCCTCACTCGTGACCGTCGATTCATCATGATCGAGGCCATAAGTTCGACCTCGTCGGAGGCCCGGGTAATCCCGAGCGACAGTCCCGACAGCACTCCAATGGTCCTCCTGTCCCGCCAACCCGGAGTCCGTTACCGGGCCGAACATCATCGCGGCCTGTGGATGGCGGTGACGGACCAGGGCGCTCCGAACGGGCGCCTGATCTGCTTCGAAGCCGGAGCTGCCTCGGAGGCCTCCGAGCTGATCCCGCACGATCCCTTGAAGAAGGTTGGGAGGGTTCTCCCGTTCGGACGGCACCTGGTGGTGACCGGGCGCCGGTCCGGCAATCCGGCGATCTCGGTGATCCCCGACGACGGCGACCGCTACGAGATCGCCTTCGAGGAACCGGCTTATCGGCTCGGAGTCGGCGAGAACCTCGACTATGACACCACCACTTTCCGGTTCACCTACGAGTCGTTCCTCGCTCCGCGCAGGGTGATCGACATCGACCTTGAAACCCGGACCCAGACCGTCGTCAAAGAGACGCCGGCCCCCAACTATGACGCTTCCCGGTACGAGCAGCGTCGGATTTGGGCCCCGGTCGATGGTGTCGAGCTCCCCATCACCCTGGTGCACCGAAAGGGGCTCATGCTGCCGGCTCCCACCCTTCTCTACGGATATGGCGCCTACGAGTCGTCGATCGATCCGTGGTTCGATCCGGCTCAATTCTCCCTCCTCGACCGCGGTGTTGTCTTCGCGGTGGCACATGTCAGGGGAGGTGGTGAGATGGGCCGTCTTTGGCACGAACGGGGCCGGATGGGCCACAAGATCAATACCTTCAACGACTTCATCGCTGCTGCCGAATTCCTCCTCGATAAGGGTGTTGCCAGGGAGGGTCGAATGGCCGCCCGCGGGGTGTCGGCCGGCGGCTTGTTGATGGGTGCGGTAACGACCATGCGGCCGGACCTGTGGGCGGCGGTGGTGGCCGAGGTGCCTTTCGTCGATGTCGTCAACTCGATGCTCGATCGGAGCATTCCGCTGACCGTGGCGGAATGGGAGGAATGGGGCAACCCGGCCATCGCCGACCAGTACCGATGGATCAAGGCCTACAGCCCCTACGAGCACACGGTTCCCACCGATTACCCCGCCATCCTGACGACCGCCGGTCTCAACGACCCCCGGGTCGCCTATTGGGAGCCGGCGAAATGGGTGGCCCGGCTGCGGACGGTCAACCAAGGCACCCGGCCCATCCTCCTGAAAACCGAGATGGGAGCGGGCCACGGCGGACCATCCGGGCGCTACGACGCCTGGCGGGACGAGGCCTTCATCCTCGCCTTCGTGTTGGATCAACTCGGAGTTGGAACGGTCTGAGACGTTCGAAGTTCCCGAATCCGGTGCAGGCCATCCGGCCGTTAGGGTGCCCTGGCAGCCGACCTGCTTAGGGGGATTGTGAAATACCGTCTGCTGACCATCCTGACTGCGGTGGCCGCGCTGGTCCTCGTCTCCGTTCCGGCAGTGGCCGACAACGGCGGCGGGGTCGAGGCGACCTACTCCGAGTCCAACGGATGCGGCATTCCCCGAGGGTTCTCCGCCCTGGCCGGTCGCAGCGGGGGGCTCCCCGACTCCGAGCCGATCAGGGGTCCGGTGGGCGCCATGTTCGGAAGAACCGTCGGACAAGCCCGGGCCGGCCTGGTTCGGTGGACGGTCCCGTTCTCGGGTGGCCTCAGCGTCTCGGTGCACCACCGGGCCCTGTCGGCCTTCCAGCGCGCTGCCGACAACCTGGCGGCCAGCGGATCCTTCTACTCGACGCGGGCCGGAGAGACTTTTGCTTACACGGCCCGAACGGTGAGCGGCAGCCGATCGATCAGCTATCACGCCTTGGGGGCGGCCATCGACGTCAACTCCGGCACCAACCCGGCGGCGGATGACCTGATCACCGACATGCCGCCGTGGTACGTAAATGCCTGGCAGCAGGCGGGATTTTGTTGGGGTGGATACTGGATCGGCGACAAGGACCCGATGCATTTCTCATGGATGGGCCCCGTCGCCACTCCCGGGTACGGCCCCGTCCCGCCCCCTTATCCATCGCTGGCCGCCCGGGCTTCGTTCAGCGAGGCCCCGGTGATCCAGCACAGCGCCCTTGGTGGCAGGCGCCCCGGGGCCATCGATGCCCTGGCTGATCTCGGTGGGGACGGTGCGGTTGATTCGGTCCGCCTCAAGGTCCACGCCCAGGCCGGTCCGATCGTCGAGATCATGGGGTCGTGGGCGGATCAGGGAATGTGCGGATTCAGTCGCTTCCAACTCCCCGGGGCCGACCTCACGCGCCCGGTCATCTTTGGGAACACCATCTTCGGGAGCCGGCCCGACATCGTGTTTCTCATCTTCGCCGGGACCAACCTGACTTTGCAGATCTACGACGCCAGGTCGTTCTATCAGCAAGCGCGAACCGTTGCGACGGCCGCTCCGGGCGACGCCTCGGGCAGCTATCTCCTGGCCGATTACGACTCCGACGGCAAAGCCGATCTGTTCTCTATCTCTGCTGGCCAACTCCAGATCTGGGACGGCGCCTCGGGCTACACCATCGCGGACTTCGCCGGGCCGTTCACGGTCGAAGCCGATTCGCGGGTCCTCGTGGGTGACCGCGACCTGGACGGGAAACCTGATCTCTATTCTCTCGGCGCCTCGGGCTCGATGCAGATCTTCACTGCTGCCGGTGCTTACGGCCAAGCGTCCGAGACCGTGCAGTTGCCGTTCCCGGTGGGCGCGCAGGATGTCGTCCGCATCTCGGACTACGACGGCGATGGTCACGGCGACCTCCACCGCCTCGATGCCAATGGTTCCATGGTCGTCGCCTTGGGAAACCAGCAGATATACGCCGACCTCGACGGATGGTTCCGGGCCCCCGACTTCACGTGCCCGCCCGAGGGGCCGGTCTACGACTTCGTCGGCCGCTTTGCCGACGATGACGGCAACCCTTTCTCGGCCGACATCGAGTGGGCTGCCACGGCAGGCCTCACCCTCGGCTGCAATCCGCCGTTCAACGACTGGTTCTGTCCCAGGATGGCGGTCACCCGCGGTCAGATGGCGACCTTCCTGGTCAGGGCCCTGTCTCTGCCAGACCAGGGTGGGGACGCCTTCACCGACGACGCCGGTTCGATCCACGAAGCCGACATCAATCGGATCGCCTCGGCGGGGATAACCCTCGGCTGCGCGCCAGGCCTCTTCTGCCCGGAACAGCCCGTCACCAGGGAGCAGATGGCCAGTTTCCTGGTGAGGGCGTATCAGCTTCCGACCGGCGCCGCCAATCCCTTTCCAGATGTGGTGAGCCTCCACGCCCCCGACGTCGCGGCGCTGTACGCGGCCGGAGTCACGACCGGGTGTGCATCATCACCGCTCGCCTACTGCCCCGCCGGCCCGGTCCTCCGGGAGCAGATGGCGGCGTTCCTCCACCGCGTGGAGTCGTAGCCTGGTCGCATGAGAGGCCGGGAGCCAGGTCGGCTGCCGGCGTCCCCCGGGGCGCGACGCCCCCCTGATAGGTCGGTAGGGGTTTCCACTACTCGACAAGCCTCCGCTGCCGACCGATGATTGACGGCAATGACGACAATCTGGCAACAGGCCGAAGCGATGGCCGAGCAGACCCCCGAAAGCCGCAACCGCTACGTCGACTTCCTGCGGGCCGCGTCGATCATGGTGGTGGTGTTCGGGCACTGGCTGATGGCCGCTCCCGTGATCACGGATACGGGGCTCGAGGCCAACCACCTCCTCACCGCCACCACCTGGACCCACTATCTCACGTGGATCCTGCAGGTGATGCCGATCTTCTTTTTCGTCGGTGGGTTTGCCAACGCCGCTTCATGGAGAGCATCGCGGCGAAGCGGGTCGACTTACGGCGCCTGGTTGCGAGCTCGACTCCGTCGACTGATTCTGCCGGTGTTGCCGTTGCTGATTGTTTGGACCGCCGGCGCCTACGCTTTGCTCCAGAGCGGCTTCGATCCCGAACTTCTCAAGATCGCATCCCAGGCGGCCCTCGTCCCCGTTTGGTTCCTCGCCACCTACGTCGCGGTGGTCGCATTCACTCCGCTGACGGTACGAGCCTGGGATCGGTGGGGTTGGACCTCGGTCGTTGTCACCGGGGTGATTGCGGGCCTGGTCGATCTGGTCTCACTTTCGCTGGGCGGAGAACCCGGTGCCCAACCCCCGGGCTTCGATGCTTCCTGGGTCGGCTATTTGAACTACCTCTTCGTGTGGGGCACGGTTCATAGCCTCGGTTATGCCTGGGCCGATTCGCGCCTCGGGTCGGTAGGCCGGCGCCTCGCGTGGTCGGCGGCAGGTCTGATCGCCACTGCAGCCCTGGTCGGGTTCGGACCGTATCCGGTGGCCATGGTGGGTCTCGACACTCAGGGTGTCACCAACAGTCAGCCGCCCAAGGTCACCCTTCTGACGCTGGCTCTGTTCCAGGCGGGGGCGCTGCTGGCGATGGAAGGGCCGGCCCGGCGCATGCTCGCCAAGACCCGGAACTGGGCGGCGACGATCCTCATCAACGGCCGGATCATGACTCTCTATCTATGGCACCTGACCGCCATGGTCGCACTGGTCGGCGGATCGTTGTTGCTGAACGGTTGGGGTTTGCGAACGGATACCAACACTGCTGCGTGGTGGCTGACCCGCCCGCTATGGATGGCTGCGTTGGTGGCGGCGACCCTCCCTTTTCTCCTGGTCTTCGGTCGGTACGAACGGCCCAACCAGGATCTGCGGCCGCCACCCCCTGCCTGGCGTCCACTTCTCGCCGTGGTGGCCACGTGTGCCGGATTGGGACTGCTGGCCAGATTCGGGATCGCCGACGAGGACGGGCTGAACGGAATTGCCCTCAGCCTTCCATTCGCAGCGGCCATCGCCGGGGGGATCGGCGGCGCCAGAATGTGGCGGCGCCGCCAGCGCACAGGGACCTAACCGCCCCCTCTGCCGACCTCGACGCGTTAGACCGGGCGCCTGCGCTTCGACGAAATCACGCCGGTGTCAAAGCCGGCGAGATGGAGGCCGCCCGCAAAACGAGCGTGCTCGATCTTGAGACAGCGATCCTGAACGACCTTGAGCCCGGCGGCCACTGCCATCGCGGCCGCTTCGTCGTTGCGGAGCCCGAGCTGAAACCAGACCACCCTGGCTCCGACCGCGATTGCCTCTGCGACCACCTGCGGCAACTCTGAGGCTTTGCGAAAGCAATCGACGATGTCGGGCGGGCCGGGAAGGTCGGCCAGCGACGGGTAGGCCTTGAGACCGAGCACTTCGTCGGCATGCGGATTGACCGGCCACATCGTGTAGGACGTTCGAGCCAGATAGGTGGCAACGAAGTTGGAAGAGCGCAAGGGGTTGGGCGACACGCCGACCAAGGCCACCGTCCTGGCTTCGCGCAGAATTGCCAGGCGTTCCAGGGGGCTTGCCTCTTCGAGGGCGGACTCCTCGCGAACCGTCGTCATGTCGTCAAGCTAACGCTCGGTCGAGATCGTCGATGATGTCCTCGACATCTTCGATTCCAACCGAGATCCTGATCATCTCGTCACCGACTCCCGAGGCATTTCGCTCCTCGATCGGGACCTGTTGATGGGTGGTCGAGGCGGGATGGATCACCAAAGTCTTGGCATCGCCGACGTTGGCGAGGTGCGAGGCGAGTTCGACCTTCTCGATGAACCTCTTGCCGGCGTCGTAGCCGCCCCTGACACCGAAGGTGAACACTGCCCCGGGGCCCTTGGGCACGTACTTGTCGACGAGGGGGTCACCCGCAGCCGGGTAGCTCACCCAGTCCACTGAGGAATGAGAGGACAGAAACCCGGCGACAGTCCGGGCGTTTTCGACGTGGCGCTGCATCCGCAAAGGCAGGGTCTCGAGGCCGAGCAGCAAGAGAAAGGAGTTGAAAGGCGACAGAGCGGCTCCAACATCTCTCAAGAGTTCCGTGCGAGCCTTCATCAGGAAGGCGTACTCCCGGAAGTTGTCCCAGAACTTGAGCCCGTGGTAGGCCGGGGAAGGCTCGGTCATCAGCGGGAACTTGCCGTTGTCCCAGTGAAAACGCCCCGACTCGATGATGACCCCGGCGATGACCACCCCGTGACCGCCGAGGAATTTGGTCGCAGAGTGGACGACGATGTCGGCGCCCCACTCGATCGGACGGCACAGGTACGGCGTGGCAAAGGTGTTGTCGATCACGAGCGGGATCTGGTGCTGGTGTGCGACCGCGGCCGCCCCTTCGAGGTCGAAGACCTCGGCCCGGGGGTTGCCGATGGTCTCGCCGTAGACGAGCTTGGTTCGCGGAGTGATTGCGGCCGCGATGGATTCAGGGCCGGGATCGACGAAAGTGACGTCGATGCCCATCCGCCGGAGAGTCACGTCGAACTGCGTGTAGGTGCCGCCATAGAGATTCCGCGCAGCAACGACCTCGTCCCCCGCCTGGCACAAGGTGAGAACCGCGATTAGCTGTGCCGCTTGACCCGAACCGGTCGCCAGCGCCCCGATCCCGCCTTCCAGGGAAGCCATCCTCTCCTCGAACGCGGCATTGGTGGGGTTGCCGATCCGGGTGTAGATGTTTCCGAAGGTCTGCAGGGCGAAGAGGTCGGCCGCCGTTTGGGCATCTTCGAACACGAACGATGAAGTGGCATAGATGGGCATCGCCCGGGCGCCCGTTTCGGGATCGGGCCGCTGGCCGGCGTGAATGGCGCGAGTGGCGAAGCCGTAACCCATGGGAGAGGAAGTGTAAGGACCCTCAGCCGATCCCCGACCAACGGGAGTGGGTGGTGCACCGCTCCCGGATCCGACGAAACCCGGTGTCACTGGTCCCGGTTCCACGGAATCTCAGACCGAGTTGCGGATTTCCCGGGAGCCACCTGCCGAATTACGAGCGAGGAACGAGTCCCCTCCTTCGCTGCT
The DNA here is from genome assembly GCA_035281305.1 of Acidimicrobiia bacterium. Lineage (GTDB taxonomy): Bacteria > Actinomycetota > Acidimicrobiia > Spongiisociales > ZC4RG35 > DATEEG01. The sequence goes on from DATEEG010000248.1 coordinate 9,451, forward strand.
GGCCGCTTCTCAACATTCAGAGCCCCGGGGCAAATGCCCCGGGGCTCCGGTGACTCGAGGTAGAACGGTTTCAGCTCGCGAGGGCCTTCTCGCTGACGTCGACGGTGATCTTGCGCGGCTTGGCCTGCTCGGCCACCGGAATCGAAATCGTGAGGACCCCGTCGGTGTAGCCGGCGTCGATCTGGTCCGTGGCCAACCCGTCCCCCAGATGGAATCGTCGCACAAAGGTCCCGTGGGGACGTTCACGAGCCACCCATTGACCGCCGTCCGGATCCCCGATGGAACGGTTGGCGGAAACCGTCAGGGTGTTCCTCTCGACAGTCACGTCGATGGAACCCGGGTCCACGCCCGGAAGGTCGAGGTGGAGAAAGAAGCGCTCCCCGAGCCGATAGGCGTCTACCGGGATCGCCGGGGTCCGCTGCCCGAACAACTCCTGTGAGACCCGGTCAAGCTCGGCGAAAGGCTCGAAACGCATCATCATCATGATACCTCCTGAAACAGACAACAGACTATCTGCTCAATTATGCACCAGGAAACTTGATGTGTCAAGACTCAGATTTATCCCAAAATCGTCATCGGGGCAGGCTTGCGGCTCAGATCAGGTCGGACAGAGCGGTCAGGACCGCGTCCACCTCACTCTCGGTGTTGACGTGCAGGAAACCGACCCGGGTCAGCCCGCCTTGGTCCAGGTAACCGAGCCGCTGCATCGGTTCGACCGCGTAGTGGTGACCGGCCCAAACCGCCACCCGCCGGGCACCGAGCTGCCTGGACACGTCAGCCGGGTTCAGGCCGTCGACTTCCAGCGAGAAAGTGGGAACCCGGCTTTCGGGGGTCGTTGGCCCGACGACTCTGACTCGATCCGGCAATCCGTCCAGGAACCGTCGGGCCAGGGAGGCCTCATATGCCGCGATCTCCCGAAACGCGGCCTCCAGGGCACCGCGGCGGTCGCCCCCCCAGCCCAGCGACGCCAAGTAGTCGACTGCCGCCGAGAACCCCGCCAGCAATTCGAACGGTGGAGTGCCTGTCTCCCAGCGGGCCGGACCGACATCGGGAGCGGGGCGAACCTTGAAAGCCGGCAAGCGTGAAAGGTGGGGGCGCTTGCCCCACAGCACTGCCAGGTGGGGTCCGAAGAACTTGTAGGAAGAAGCGACGAGAAAGTCACAGCCGATAGCGTTGACATCGATGAACCGGTGAGGAGCAAAGTGCACGGCGTCGACATAGGTCAGCGCCCCGGCCTGGCGGGCCGCTGAGGCCACCCGGCTGACGTCGACGAGCGACCCGAAAGCATTGGAACATGCGGTTACGGCCACGAGGCGCGTCCGCTCGTCGATGAGGGACACCATGTGATCGAGGTCCAGAGTGGCATCGTCTTTGATGCCCGCGAAGACGGTCTCCGCTCCGACTGAGGCCGCCGCCCTTACCCAGGGGGTGATGTTGGCGTCGTGGTCGAGGCCCGAGAGCACGATACGGTCGCCGGGCTTCCACTCTTCGGCCAGGGCCCGGCTGAACGCGAACGTGAGCGACGTCATGTTCGGCCCGAAAACGACTTCGTCCGGCCTCCCCCCCACGAGGTCGGACGCGGCGGCGCGGGCGGCGGCCACCGTTGACTCAGAACGACGACTCGATACGAACTCGCCACCGACATTCGACATCGATTTCATCAAGGCGTCGCTCACCGCATTGATGACGCGGCTGGGCACTTGCGTCCCGGCCGGCCCATCGACGAACACCTGGGCAGCGCTCAGGGCGGGAAACTCGGAACGAAGGGCCTCTACATCGAGCATGGGTCCTGTTTATCACCTCCTTCGTCGGCGTGTCAGCCACCCGACTGTGGCCTTCCCGCAGTAAGGCATAACCTGACCCACATCCACCAACAAGATGACTTCGCGATGCTGGCGGGCCCCGACCAGCGACCGCTGGCTCGAAAGCTTGGCTGGGCAGTGCTGGGGATGACATTGCTGGCCGTGATCGGGATCGCGTTCTTGCGCCCTGGCGACCTTCCCGACGTCGGCGGTTTCGGGTTTGCTCAAGAGGTCCTCAGGGGCGAGGTGGCAGAAGTGATCGAAGCCTCGTGCTCCTACGCTTCCGACCTCCGGTGCCTGCGTGTGTCCTTCACCTTGCTGGAGGGTCCCGACCTTGGATCCATCGCGCAGGAGGAATGGGAGTTGCTGCCCTCCACCCCCAATTTCGAAGCCGGTGATCGGGTCGTTCTCAACCGGATCCCCGAGGCCCCGCCTCTCCAGCGGTACCAGTTCGCCGATAGGGAGCGACGGCCCCTTCTCATCGTCGCATGTCTCCTGTTCGCGGCCATCGTCGTCTGGCTGGGAAGGCTGCGCGGGCTGGCGGCCCTGGCCGGACTGGTCTTGTCGGTCGCAGTCCTCCTGGCCTACATCGTCCCGGCGATCCTGTCCGGCCGTTCCCCGGAATTGGTGGCACTCACTGGAGGGGTCTTGATCGCGGTCATGGCCCTCTACCTCGCTCACGGGATCAAGGCGATGACCCACGTAGCGGCGATCGGGACCCTGCTCAGCCTGGGGCTGACCGTGGTGCTGGCGGCAGTGGTCACGGGCCTGGCCGACTTCTCGGGCCTGGTGTCGGAAGAGGCCAGCTTCCTCATGGTCATTGGTGACTTCGATCTCCGGGGGTTGCTACTGGCGGGAATCGTGCTCGGCGCCCTCGGTGCCCTCGACGACGTAACCGTCACCCAGTCATCGGCTGTATGGGAGGTTGCGGCGGCCAACCAGGGTCTCGATCGTCACCAGCTATTTGCGGCCGGCCTTCGAGTGGGCCGCGACCACGTCGCTTCGTCGGTCAATACCTTGCTGCTCGCGTATGCCGGAGCCGCCATGCCGTTGCTGCTGCTCTTCGGCCTCTCGGGTCAGCGGCTCGGGATCGTTGCCAACTCCGAAGTGGTAGCCGTTGAGATCGTGCGAACACTGGTCGGCTCCTTGGGCCTCGTGGCGGCAGTTCCAATCACGACGTGGCTGGCGGCTCGTGTGGCGCCGACCCAGCCGCGGCCAATGTGAACGGGCCTCCATGGTCTGCTTTCCCGGGGCCCGTCGAAGTTTCGGGGGGATCGCTGGCGCGGACTCGGAGCCCTCGCTCGATCCCGGATCTCAGTATCTCAGCGAACTTTTCGGGGCCAACCGGTGGGCTGAAGTAAAACCCCTGCGCTTCATCGCAGTCCTGGGCCCGTAGAAACGTCAATTGATCCACCGTCTCGACCCCCTCGCCGACGACCCGCAAATTGAGACTCCGGGCCATGCTGATGACAGCGGCCACGATGCTGTTTTCATCACCGGCGTTCGCCACCTGGCTGACGAAGGACTGGTCGATCTTGAGCGCATCCAGAGGAAACTTTCGAAGGTAGCTCAGGCTGGAGAAACCCGTGCCGAAGTCGTCGATCGCTATCTGCACGCCCTGTTCCCGCAGCGTCAGCAAGATGGACGCGGCGGACTCGGCGTGGGTCATCAGGACGCTCTCGGTCAACTCCAACTCCAGCATTTCCGGGTCGATGCCCGTTTCGTCGAGGACCGCCCGCAGGCTCTCGACATAGCTCGCGTCCCGAAACTCCATTGCGGACACATTCACCGCCACGCTCCCGACCGGAAGTCCGGCGTCCACCCATGTCCGGGCCTGCCGGCTTGCTTCCCGAAGAACCCAGTAGCCAATCGGCTTGATGAGCCCACAATCCTCGGCGATCGGTATGAACTGGGACGGCAGCAGCAGGCCCCGGGTCGGGTGCACCCACCGAATCAACGCCTCCGCTCCCGTGATGAGACCGGTACGAAGGTTGATTCGCGGCTGGTAGTGGAGTACGAACTCTTTGCGCTCGATGGCACGACGCAAGTTCTCCTCGATCGACTGCCGCTCCACCGCCCGGACGTTCATGGCGGGTTTGAAGAACTGGAAGCTCTGCCGTCCGTTCGCTTTGGCCTGGTACATCGCGGTGTCGGCGTTCTTGATGAGAGTCTCGGCGTCTCCACCGTCGTCGGGGAACACGCTGACTCCGATACTCGTGGTCACGTGGAGGTCATGGAGGTCGATCGGGTGAGCCTCCGCCACCGCTTCGAGCATCCGGCTCGCAACCACGGCGGCATCCTGCCACTGCTCCGCTTCCGACAACAGCACAACGAACTCGTCGCCCCCCTGCCGGCTCACTGTGTCAGAGTCTCTGACGCAGGCCACCAGCCGGGCGGCGACCGACTGAAGGAGCTTGTCGCCGACCGGGTGGCCCAGGGAGTCGTTTATGTGTTTGAAGCCATCCAGATCGAGGAAAAGGACGGCGACCTGCTTCTGATGGCGCGGCGCTTGTGCGATCGCCTGGCTGATCCGGTCATTGAGCAGAATTCGATTGGGCAGCCCGGTCAGAAAGTCGTGCTCTACCGAGTGTGTCATTTCCTCGGCCATCGCCCGGGCCAGGCTCACATCCCGGAACACCATCACGGCTCCGGTCGGCCTCCTTTCGCGATCGTAGATTGGCGAGATGCTGCCTTCGATGGGGATCTCGCCGTCCAGCCCGATCAAGATGCAGCTAGCCGGCAGGTGAACCGTGCGGTTGTACTCTCGGGCGGCCGTCATCGGGTTCCGGGTTGCCTCCCGGCTCATGGCGTCCACGGTGCGGACGACATCGGCCAACCGTCGCCCAACCGCATCTTGATTCGTCCAGCCGGTCATCGTCTCGGCCATGACGTTCAGGAACGTAATTGTTCCGGCGATGTCGCTGCTGATCACTGCTTCGCCGATGCTGTTCAGAGTCACCTGGGCTCGTTCCTTCTCAGCGAACAGGGCCTCTTGCATGATGTTGCGTTCGATTGCATATCTCAGGGCTCGCACCAGGCCGCGGGGCTCGAGTTCTCCCTTGATCAAGTAGTCCTCAGCACCTGCCTGCAAGGCTTGATTCGCCAGCGTCTCGTCGTCCAACCCCGTCAACACCACCAGCGGCGTCCGGGGTGCAGCGGAATGGATCCGTTGCAAGGCCCCGAGTCCCTGGGCGTCGGGCAAGCCCAGATCCAACAGGATGATGTCGGTGCGGCCGGTGCTGAGGCTCTCCTCCGCTTCGCGCATCGAACGCACATGCGTGACTTTGGTTTCGAGCGAGCCCGAATCCTTCAATAGCTCTTCGAGCAGGCGGGCGTCTCCGGGATTGTCTTCGACCAGCAACAGTCGCGTAATCGATCGATCGCTCATCTGGGCGGCTCGTATGTCAAATGGCCCCTGGTCACGGCGAGGTGGCCGGTCGGCGGACGAACCACTGGCGGCCCACACCAATTGCACTGGACGGGCCGGTTTCAGGTTCGCCGAAGTCGTCTTGGCAACTTGACCTTGGTCAACCAGAAGTCGCTGATGCTCTTGATCAGGCTCTCGAACGCATCCAGCTGCACCGGCTTGCTCAGGTAGGCGTTGGCCTGAAGTTGATAGCTCTTGACTATGTCGGCCTCGGCGGCTGAGGTGGTCAGGACGATCGTCGGGATGCTTCGCAGTCTTTCGTCTTCCTTGATCTCGGCGAGCACCTGGCGGCCATCCATCTTCGGGAGGTTGAGATCGAGCAGGATCAGATCAGGTTCTGGCGAGTCGCCAAATTCTCCTTCGTGCCTCAGGAAGGCCATTGCCTCGGCTCCGTCGGTTGCAACACTCACGTTCACCCGGGGATTGGCTTCGATCAAGGCATCCCGCGTCAGCCGAATATCGCCCGGGCTGTCCTCCACCAGAAAGACTTCTGAAGCCATTTCGCTTTCCTCTCGATCGTCGGGGGCGGTCATGCGGTGTGCCGCTGCTGGGGCAGCTTGACCATCGTGAGCCAGAAGTCGTTGATCGTTTTCACCAGATCCTCGAATGCGTCCAGCTGCACCGGCTTGGAAAGGTAGGCGTTGGCCTGGAGTTGATAGCTCCGCACGACGTCGATCTCGGCATCCGACGTGGTGAGGATGACGGTGGGAATCGTTTTCAAGCTGTCGTGCGCCTTGATATGCGACAGGACTTCGCGACCATCCATCCTGGGAAGGTTGAGATCGAGCAAAATGATGTCGGGCCGGGGCGCTCCCATGTGCTCACCCTCCTGCCTGAGAAAAGCCATTGCCTCCACCCCGTCGTTCACCACGTGCAGTCGGACCGACATGTTGGCCTCCCGAAAGGCTTCTCTGGTGAGACGAACATCTCCAGGGCTGTCTTCGACCAGGAGGACTTCGATCAGCCCGCCTTTGCCGCTCTTGATCATGAGTCACCCTCGACACCGGTCAATGTGAAGCGAAAGGTCGATCCTGCTCCTACCTGGGACTCCACCGAGATGGTGCCACCATGGCGCTCCACAATTTTCTTGCAGATCGCGAGCCCGATGCCGGTGCCGGCGAACACATCCCGCCCGTCCAAGCGCTGGAACATTCCAAAGATCTTCTCGAAGTATTTCGGATCTATGCCGAGGCCATCGTCCTCGACCGCAAAGCTCCAGACTCCCGGAGCAGTCCGGATCGCCGAGACGTGAACCCGTGGTGCGCCGTTGGTGTGATATTTGACGGCGTTGCCTACGAGGTTCTGAAAGAGCTGGACGAGTTGGAACTCGTCGGCCATGACGACGGGCAGGGGGTCATGCGTGATTTCGGCACCGGTTTCCTCCACGGACAAGCGCAGGTTCACCAGCGCCCGGTTCAAAGCGTTTTCACTCGACGTGGCGGACAGATCGGTGCCCTGGGTCCCAACCCGCGAGAACGAGAGAAGGTCTTCGATCAGCCGCTGCATTCGCTTGGCTCCGTCAACGGCGAACGTTATGAAGTCGTCGGC
>DATEEG010000249.1:0-2418 GCA_035281305.1 Acidimicrobiia bacterium
GCCCGGCGGGCGAGCGCCTCAATAGCAGCGTCGAGGCCTTCGTCCATCAGCACCGTGGGATGGACCCCGCGGGCGAACTCTCGCAGTTCGGCCAGCGCAGTTGCAAGTTCGCTCTGGGCTTCGAGAAGAGTCTGTGATCCCGAGGCATCCGTGGAGCGGAGGCGAGCGCTCTCGAGCTTGAGGGACAGACCCACCAGCCGTTGCTGGGCGCCATCGTGCAGATCCCTTTCCAGCCGGCGACGCTCATCGTCCTGGGCCGCCACGAGCCTCGTCCGCGACGCTTTTACTTCGGCCAACTGCATGCGGACCTCTGCCGCCAGCCGTTCGTTGTCGAGCGCGAACTCCGTGGTCGCTCTGACCGAGGCCACCAGGTCACGATCGGCCAGGAGAGCGCGGTCGTGTATCAAAGCCGCCACCGGCGTGCCCCCGGCGAGGATCTGGGTCACGGCTCGTTGCTCCGATTCCGCGAACTCGAACCTTTGTCCCTGCGGATTGACCCAGTCGCCTCCGACCCGATAGGCGAGCTCGAGGGTCGGATCGCCCAGCACCCGGGAAAGGCGGTCGCGTAGCTGGGCTTCTCCGCCGGCGCGGAGTTCGACCACCAGGGTCGAGGCCTGCGAGCGGCGCAGCGATCGCCAAACCAGGTCGGCCACGAACGCCACCGGGATCAGCAGGACCGTAGCTGCGTCGAGGTCTGCGTAGCTGTCGGCCAGGTCGGGCCGCTCTGCCAGCGTGGCCACAAGCAGCCCGATGGTGACGGGGAGGCCGATCAGCGCCGCGAACAAAACGGGGAAAGCGAGGCGGCGAGACGCCCCCCGCAGGTGTGTCAGCCTCGAAACCATCAGGGCGGCGCTAGCGACAGCCACCGCCAGCCAGGCGGCCGCCTCCCAGGTCTCGAGCGTGGCTCGCCACGGCCCGGCCGAGGCCGGACCGAGGGCGTTGCGTTCATCCCGGCTTGAGACGACGAGCAGTGCCGAACTGGCAATGGACACCGCATAGGCCAGGCGGATCACCAGCCGGCCGGTCCGTGACCATGGTCTCCCTCCCGGATAGGTCAGGGTGAGGTGAACGAGGGCGGCCCAACCGAGGGTGCTCCCGAGCTCACCGACGGTCCACGGCCATGACCAGGGCACGTAGCTGAAAGAAGGCAGCCACCAGAACACCGCTACCAACAACATCAGTCGTGGTGTCGGCCCGGGCCCCCAACGCGACTGGGCCAGAGCTCCCGCGCCGGCGAATGCCCATGACACCAGTAGGTCGATCAGCAACCTGGCGCGAGGCGCTCCGGCTTCCAAGGCAAGCCACGTCATACCCAGGCCGATGACGACCATCACCACCCACCAGGCCAGTGGATCGTCCAGTACCCTCGGCCGCGTTCTCACTGTCAGATCATGACAGATCGCCGTCAGGCCAGGTCAGGGGTAACCCTGAATCTGGCGGTATCCAGGGATTTCCCCGACGTCCCCCGCTCTCTGAATTGATTCGATGTGGATCGGAGCTCGAGCTGAGGAGGTTCAAATGAGCACCAAAGAAGACGCCATCCCGGCCGCATCCCCCCCGGCCCGATTCCCGGTCAGTCGATCCATCGTTCTGATCTCCCTGCTGGTTGCAGTGGGCGGGGCCATTGGACTGTTCGTAACCCTCGGCGGTGATCGACCTAGCACCGACCCCGTTGCTGCGACTTTGAACCTGAGCGGACAACCGATCGGGCTCACCTATGGCGGGGAATCGTTGTGGATCTCGGTCAACGACCCGCCGGACTATGCAACCGGTCGGCTCATCCGCCTCAACCCCGGGACCGGAGACGTGCAAAGCCAGCTCGATCTGGGCGGAGACGTGTCCTTCAGCGAGATGGTCGGAGACGAGTTGTGGGTGGTCGTGGAAGCCGATGACTTCAACCAGCCGTTAGATGAGCGGAGTGCGGAGCTGATCGCCGTGGACGCCGGAACCGGCGAGATAACAGGGCGATTTGAAACCGGAGCCGACACCCGGCAATTGGTTTACGGAGACGGAAAGCTGTGGGCGGCGAACGGACATTCCGGAGAGGTCATTGCCATCGATCCCGCCATGCGGATGCCCGTTGGCGCGCCGATCCGGGTCGGAAGCTGGCTACTCGGCATCGACTACGCGGACGGAGCTATCTGGGTGACCATGCCCGACGAGGGAACAGTTGCGCGGATCGATCTGGCCAGCAACGAGATCGACAGGATCGATGTCGGCGGGTTTCCGGTCGGAGTCGTGGTGACCTCCGGAGGGATCTACGTCGCGGATCCCGATCGGGGCCTGATCCGGATCGATCCGCAAACGTTCCAGGTCGGTGATCCAATCGACCTCGGCGGCGCCAGTTTCTGGCCGGTGTTCGACGGAGATTCGGTCTGGATCGGCACAGCCCCCAGAGGTGTCGTCACTCGATTCGAC
>DATEEG010000250.1:0-2762 GCA_035281305.1 Acidimicrobiia bacterium
TCTTCAAACGCCAAAGCGCCCAGGGCCGGCCCTGTCTCCTGTACCACATCGAGAAATGCACGGGTCCCTGTATCTCCGCCGTCGCACCGGAGGAGTATCAAGTTTTCGTCGACGGGTTGGCCTCCTTTTTGGCCGGCAATACCGAGCCTGTCATCACCGATATCCGTTCGAAGATGACCGAGGCCTCCGAACGCCAGGAGTACGAACTTGCCGCTCGCTACCGCGATCGCCTGCGCGATGTCGAGCGGGCCTCCGAACGCCAGGAGATTGTCACCGAACGCCGGGAGAACTTCGATCTAATCGCCCTCCACGGTGACGAACTCGAGACCTCGGTCCAGGTCATGCATGTGCGCCGGGGACGGTTGGTCGGCCGGCTGGGTTCAATCGTCGACCGCGTCGAGGAGGTGAGCGACGGCCAGTTGGTTGCCAACCTGTTGCGGGAGGTCTACGGCGAGGATGCCCCTCCCAAGGAAGTATTGGTGACAGTTCTTCCCGAGGACGCGCCTATTTGGGAGGCCTGGCTGAGCGAACGGCGAGGATCGCACGTGTCGCTCCGGGTGCCCCAGCGAGGGGCGAAGCGCCGATTGATGACCACGGCCACCACCAACGCCCGCGAAGCCTTCGCCCGTCACCGGCTGCGGCGCCAGGCCGATCACAATGCCCGGGCCAAGGCTCTTCGCAGCCTCCAGGAGGTTCTCGACCTGCCGGAGGCGCCGCTACGGATCGAGGCCTTCGACATATCGACTTTGCAAGGGACTAACACCGTCGCCTCGATGGTGGTTTTGGAAGACGGACTTCCGCGTCGCTCGGACTACCGCCGTTTTCGGATCAAGACAGTGGAAGGCCAGGACGACTTCGCCTCGATTGAGGAGGCCTTACGCCGTCGTTTTACCGCCTTTCTGCGCGAGCAGCGAAAGTCGGCGCCGGAACAGTCTAAGTTCCGGTACCCGCCCTCACTTGTGTTGATCGATGGCGGAGCAGGACAGGTGGGGCGAGCCTTCCAGGTGCTGTCGGAGCTGGAGATGGAGATCCCCGTCGCCGGGCTGGCCAAGCGCATGGAGGAGGTCTATCTTCCCGGCCAGCCGGAGCCGATCCGGATCCCCCGGGATGAGGAGGCGCTGTACCTGCTCCAGACCGTGAGGGACGAAGCCCATCGGTTCGCTATCACGTATCACCGGGGCCTACGTTCGAAACGAATGGTGGACTCGGTACTCGACGAGGTTCTAGGGATCGGTCCCTCTCGCAAGAAGGGCCTTCTCCGCCGCTTTGGCTCGCTGAAGAGAATCCGGGAAGCCTCGGTGGAGGAATTGGCCAAGACCCTGCCGGAAGCGGTGGCGGCCGACCTGTACGCTGCTCTTCGGCGTTAGCTGTGACTGACCAGAAACAAGTCGCACCGGATCCATCGCGCCCCCAGGTATTGGTGGTAACCGGGATGTCGGGGGCGGGCCGCTCAAGCGCGGCCAAGATCCTGGAAGACCTGGGTTTCACCGTCATCGACAACCTCCCGCCCCAACTGATCGCCGAGGCCATCGCCCATCACGAGGTGGCCGATCGGCGGAGGCAGCTAGCGCTGGTGATTGATAGCCGAACCGGTCCCACCCTCGAGCCGCTCACCGCCGCAATCGACGAGCTCGACCGTCAAGGCGTCCACACCCGGGTCCTCTTTCTGGAGGCCGAGGACTCCGATCTGGTTCAAAGGTACGAAGAGAACCGTCGCCCGCATCCGATGCGGCGGGAAAGCTTGGCGAAGTCGATCATGGCCGAAAGAAGCATGCTGTCGGAGCTGAAGGAGGCGGCTGACGTGGTGATCGACACCACCGATCTCAACATCCACCAGCTCCGTCAGCGTATAACTGACCTCTTCTCGGCCAGTGAGGAGACCCGCCCGATGCGGGTGCATGTGACCTCCTTCGGCTATAAGCACGGATTGCCGCGGGATGCCGATCTCATCTTCGACGTTCGTTTCCTGCCAAATCCCCACTGGGTGAAAGAGCTGCGGCCCCTGCGGGGTACCGATCGTCTCGTGAACGACTACGTCCTCTCCTTTGCTGAGGCCAAGGAGTTTCTAAACAAGGTCAAGGACCTTCTCGCCTTTCTTATCCCCCGCTACGAGGAAGAGGGCAAGAGTTATCTCGCCATCGGAATCGGCTGCACCGGTGGTCACCACCGCTCGGTGGCCTTGGCTGAGCAGATTGGATCCTGGCTAAATGCACAGGGGATCGCCGCCACGGTAAGCCATCGCGACACCAACCTATGACGGCCCCTCTCCTCGCTACCCGGCTCGAGCGCCTGCCAGCACCCGCAGAGGGTCCCAAGGTGGTGGCCCTCGGAGGAGGCCACGGTCTCGCCGTCACCTTGAAGGCAGTTCAAGGTTATGCCGGCGAGATCACTGCCATCGTGGCTGTGGGAGATGACGGCGGCAGCTCTGGTCGACTCACCAGCGGATTGGGGATTCCCCCTCCCGGAGATATCCGCCGTTGTCTTCTTGCCCTTACTCCGGACACCACCTTGTGGTCGGAGCTCTTCGCTTATCGCTTCTCGGGTGGGGACGTTGAAGACCATTCCCTCGGCAATTTGCTCCTGGCCGCCTTGAACGACATCACCGGCGACTTCGGAGCCGCGGTCGATGCTGCCGGGCGCATCCTCAAGACGGTGGGGCGCGTGGTGCCTGCGGCCACCGAGCCGGCCGAGCTGCTGGCGATTGCCGACGGGAGGGAAATGCGGGGACAAGCCGAGATCACCAAGGCCCGCGACATCGAGTC